>JANLST010000472.1:0-18607 GCA_031362505.1 Sphingomonadales bacterium | reverse complement strand
GAAATTGTTCACGAAGAGATTGGGCACCTGCCCCACAAAGTCCCTTAGTTCGTTGACTTGAAGCGTATCCAGTCTTTCCGAGCCAAGCGCAGCAAGCGAAATTGGGACATCGATGGTGTTTTGCTCCCGCTTCTGCGCGGTAACGATGATGTCACGAACGCCGACTGCTTCATCTTGCGGCGCAGCGGTTTGCGCAATGGCAGGCTGCGATGCGATGACCGTCGCAAGCGTAAACAGAGACACACCGATAGATTTGCAAGGCGTCATGATCAGTTCCCCTCTCCTTTTGCCCGCGATGATCAAATGTGAATCGATCTCGCTTGGCTTGTCAATTGCGCTGCATCGTGCCAGCTAAAATACGCAACGCAATACAGAAAGTGCATGGTTGGCATTGTTCGCGTATCGTTGTGACAAATATGATGCGCTCGCTACGCAGATGAAACATCAAAGAAGGAGAACGGTTTTGAACAATATTGCACCATTTCTGGGCCTGCTGGGCCTTATCGGGCTTGCCGGATTGGCTGGCTTCAAGAGTCCGCCGGACAAGAGCCGTTCGGGCGGTACGATCCGTCTATTGGGTCTGCTGGGCTTTGCTGGACTGGCGGGCTTCTGGATTCCTGGTGCAGGCGCAAGCGGTGCCTTTGGCGCGCTGGGACTGTGGAACCATCAAAATCCCAAACTCGCCCTTTGGGGCAGACTCGGCCTTTTTGGTGTCGCAGGCCTGCCCTATCTTGTGATGGCAGTTATCAACTAGACGCATCGACATGTCAGCCGTCCCGCGCAAACCTCCGTCGGCCCAGACGGCCGCTTTGGTTGCAGCACTCAAGCATCTGCTCAAAGGGCGCGGGCTGACCTACGCAGCCGTTGCTGCAGCTTTCGGGCTCAGCGAGGCGGCGATCAAACGAGGGTTTTCGCAAGCGTCGTTTTCGCTCGAAAGACTTGAGGCGCTTTGCGACCTTGCAGGGGTCAGCGTCTTCGATCTGGCGCGCTTGGCAGAGGACGCCAATCCAAAACGGCCGGCGACGCTGACTGACGTTCAGGAGCAGGCATTGGTTGATCAGCCACTCCTGGTTTTCTGTTTTCACCTTGCACTGGGTGGTTGGACGATCGAGCGGATCACGCGCGAATATGAAATATCGGAGGCAGAATTGGTGCCTGCGTTCGTTCAACTCGACCGTCTGAAACTTCTTACCCTGTTGCCGGGCAACGCGATCCGGCTACGTACCCAGCGTTCAATCGAGTACCGCCGAGGCGGGCCAATGCGTCGGTTTTTCGAGGCATCAGTGAAAGCGGAGTTTCTCGACCGGGATTTCAACCAGCCCGGGTCGATCTGGGAGTTCGAGATTGGCGATCTGTCCGCGGCATCGCGCGCGCTGATTGATCGGAGGATTTCCCAGGTGTTCCGTGAAGTACGCGATTTGATCGGAGCCGATGCCATCTTGCCGCTTTCGGCCAAGACCAACACCGGCGTCCTCGTCGCGCTCACGCCGATCCCCCGCCCTTTGATGGCTCGTGATCTGCCGGTAAGAAAATAAATACCCCAAGTATCGTATTATAATACTTTCACTTTTGCGGTATACGCGGTGCAGCGCATTCGCCACCTTGAGACAAGATTGATCGAGGAGTTTGAAATGTCTGCAGTATTTGCACCACCACAGCTTGACGGCGGACTGCCGCTGCTGGGCCATCTTACCCATTTCTTCAAAGATCCGGTGGCGCTCCTCAAATCGGGCTACAAGACCAAGGGCAGCGCCTTTTCGTTCAAGATGGGCGGACGGCGGATGAACGTTCTGCTTGGGCCGGACAATAACCGCTTCGTGTTCGAGCAGACCGATAAGCTGCTCTCGATCCGGGAGTCTATGCCGTATTTCCTCAAGATGTTCTCACCGGATTTCTACAGTTTCGCCGAAATGGACGAATATCTTCGCCAACGTGCGGTGATCATGCCGCGTTTCAAGGCGGCAGTGATGAAGCAATATGTTGGCGCGATGACCGAGCAATCGATGAACCTTGTCAAGAAACTGGGTGATGAGGGCGAATTCGATTTGGTCTCGACGCTTGGCCCCGTCGTTATGGATATCGCGGCACACAGCTTCATGGGCCGCGAATTCCATCAAAAGCTCGGGCATGAGTTTTTCGATCTGTTTCGTGAATTTTCGGGCGGGATGGAATTTGTGCTGCCGCTCTGGCTGCCAACCCCGAAGATGATCAAGAGCCAGCGGGCGAAGAAGAAGATACATGCGATCCTGCAAGAGTGGATTGACAAACGTCGCGCTGCGCCGCTGGACGAGCCCGATTTCTTTCAAAGCATGATCGAATCCAAATATCCCGACGGCACGCAGCTGGCAGACGAAACGATCCGCAACCTGATTGTCCTGCTCGTCTGGGCAGGACACGAGACGACAGCTGGTCAAGTCAGCTGGGCGCTTGCCGATCTGATCCAGAATCCGGGCTATCAACAGGTTATCCGCGACGAACTCAAGACAGTGCTTGGCGATAGCGACGGCAGCGAGATGAACTGGGAACAGGCCATCGCGATGGAGAAAATGGACCTCGCGCTGCGCGAAACCGAGCGGCTTCATCCCGTAGCATTCATCATGTCGCGCAAGGTCGCGTCTGATTTTGATTTGGACGGCCATAGTTACAAGAAGGATGATTGGGTCTTGCTTGCACCCTCGATCACCCACCGGATGGATGAACATTTCGCCAATCCCGACGTCTATGATCCTGAACGATTCAACACCAACATCGAAGGCGTCAAGGTCGAGAGCAACAGCCTGATCGGCTTTGGCGGCGGTATGCATCGCTGTGCTGGCGTGAATTTTGCCCGCATGGAAATGAAGGTTCTGGTCGCCATATTGCTCCAACACTATGACCTGGAGCTGCTTGACGAGGTCAAACCTATTTCTGGCGCTGGCACCTATTGGCCCGCCCAGCCATGTCGCATTCGCTACACCAAACGCGAGCGTGGCAACGCCACGCCGGCCGATGTTGCGGCGCTGGCCAAGGCCGCTGGATGCCCGGTGCACGCCTGATGGCGAAGGTCACCTATGTTCAACCGGATGGAGCGCGCCGCACCTGCGTCAATTTCGAGGGAATGACTGTCATGCACCTTGCCGTCGGCAATCTGGTCGATGGCATTGACGCGCTGTGCGGCGGAGTCATGCAGTGCGGAACCTGCCATTGCTACATCGATGACGCCTGGACGATGAAAGTCGGTGGGCCGAGCGAGGATGAAGCGGTCATGCTCGAAGCACTGGAGGGCAGCGTCGAGGTCCGCGCGACAAGCCGTCTTTCCTGCCAGATCCAGCTTGGCGAGGAGCTTGACGGGCTCGTCGTGCATGTACCGAAAGATCAGCCTGGGGTTTAGCTATCGCGTACGAATTTTGGCCTTGGGCGGGTATTTGGCCATCGTCGCTCCGTGGACCGCAAGGAGCGGTCCGAGCGCGTAGGATGGTGCCCATGCCTTTTCGATCAGGATCGACTTGCGCTCGCGAGGATCGAGATAGAGGTTGTACATGAACCCGGTCATCGGGATCACGGTCCGGACATTGTCCAGCCCGCCAAAGTCGCGCACATTGCCGCTGCCAACTTCCAGTTCCGAAAGCGCCATCTTGTAATAGCGCCAGCGAACTCCGGCAAACATATCGGCATTGTAATAGAAGACCGCCTCACGCGCCGTTTGGCCATTGTCTGCCAACAGGAAGCCTGTCTGGTCGATGCCGTCTATGTAGCGGTCTGAAGGAATGGATTTGGCAACATCCACGCCACCCAAAGCGAGAGACGTGTTGAACATGTCGGTCATGTCGAACAGTCCGTCTGAAACCCGTCCGCCCTTGATCATGCCGGGCCACCAGAAAATCCCTGGAACCCTGACCCCGCCTTCGGTTGTCATGCCCTTGGCGCCGCGAAAGGGGGTCACGCCTGATTCGGGATAACTATCCTCTTCAGGTCCATTGTCGGACGTGAAGAATACCAGGGTGTTATCGGCAATCTTCAATTCTTCCAGGACGCGCATCAGGCGGCCGACAATATCATCGACCTCAACAACGCTGTCGCGAAATACATCCTTGGTTGCAGACCGCCCGACGAACGGCTTTGATGGATTGTTGAAATAGTGCACTTTCGCAAAATTATGGCTCAAATAAAATGGCTTGCCGTCTTTCGCGGAACGGCGAATGAAGTCTTCCGAAAACGCCGCAAATTTCTGGTCAAGGTCGCGCGAGTTTTCCCAGTTGATCTGGCCAAGTGATTTACCTCCACCGGTTTTTGTTGCGCGCCACAAATCTCGGCTGGCGGGCATCGCATGCAATTCGGCCAGAAGTTCTGGATCATTGGCGACATCACTCGCGATTGGGTGTTCTTCCTGATAGGCATTAACAACCCCGAGAAAGCCTTCAAATTCATCGAATCCCACCTGCCATGGGCGTGATCCGTCCTTTTCTCCCAAATGCCATTTGCCCGACAATCCTGTTCGATACCCGGCCGCGGACAATAGTTTGGCGGCGAGTATCTCGCCGGAAATATCCGCCTTGTCGTTGAGCAGAGCGGGCATCAGGAGGCCCGACCGCACAGGAAGCCTGCCTGTGTTGAGCGCAGCCCGGGTCGGCGTACAACTGGGCTGCGCGTAGGTTGAGGTCAACTTCAACCCCTCGCGCGCCAACCGATCGATATTGGGAGTTGGCGCGCCAAGCGCCTCGCCGCCACCATAAGCGCCCGTGTCGCCATAACCCAGGTCGTCAACGACAAGAATCAGGATGTTGGGTCGCTTGCCGGTACGCTTCTGGAGAGCAGCGAGCTTTGCTGCCACACTCCTGGCTTGCTGCACATTGATGATCGCAGGCTCGAAGTTCTCGAATTGCCTTTCCGCCTTCAAGAGGGGCGAGACGCGGCTCATCGAGCCAATGGTGAGGCCTGCAGGAACAGACATCTGGGCGAGCACAGTACCACCCGTAAAGAGAGCCGCGAGGGCCAGCCAACGCTTCATCGAAGGGTTTCCTCTGCAAATTCATTCCAACCGCGCCTACTTTGAGGTCCTGCGTAACAATTAGCAATAATTATTACGCATCAGCAAATTCCGACGATCTCACGAAGCTCCCATGTCGGGTGGAACACGCCTTTGCTCGCCGCCTAGCCCGCCTGTCTTAGCCTACTGGTGTCGAGAGGGCGCGAGGCACAGAGCATTGCATGCCATGTGCGTGGCAAATGGGATGCTTCGCGATCCCGCTCGGCCAACGCCTGCACGTCGCGGCGATGTTTTTCGATCAGTTCGGCCAACATCGCCGCTCCCTGGGCGGACAGCTTGATCACTTCAGAGGCATAGACTGCGTCATCTGCGGCAAAATCCATGGCCATGAATTGTGGTTTCATGTGCAGTTCGAACTGGGCGCGCATTGGGGATTTTCGCCATATAATTGCACGGTCGATCAAGGGCCTGACGCGGCCACCGGGCAACCGGTCAATCAACGCCAGCCTCTCCAGCCGGATCAATGCTGCTTCCATTTGCCGCGGAGGGAGATCGAAATCGCGGGCCAGTTCTTCCCAGCCATATCCGCCCAGGACAACCATGAAGAGAAAAGACAGGAACTGATCCTGCGACAGCGCCTTTTCCTGGGCCAGCGTCAATTCCTGATACCCGGCAGGACGTTCGGTATCGCGCGCAAGCTCCGCAACGGTCAGGTCACACAGCGCAGCAAGTGCGTCCAGCCGATCAAGTGTGAGCCCGCGCCCAGCCAGCCAACGCTTGATGGTCGCTTCGCTCACTTCAAACTCGCTCGTCA
The DNA here is from genome assembly GCA_031362505.1 of Sphingomonadales bacterium. Classification (GTDB taxonomy): domain Bacteria; phylum Pseudomonadota; class Alphaproteobacteria; order Sphingomonadales; family Sphingomonadaceae; genus Aquisediminimonas. The sequence goes on along the minus strand of JANLST010000472.1, from coordinate 12,827 downwards.
GTTTGCGGATCGTCCAGCCCCGAAGCTTGAGACCTTGTCGGAGCGCGTTCACCAGCCCCAGTGTTCGGCTTTGCACAGCAATGGATCGTTTCATGATCTATATAGGATCATTTAATGAGCCTATATGCAAGCCGGGAATGGACGCGCAAGCGGATTTCATAGACTTTTACGCATCAGGAATCAGGGTGCCGGAGCATCCTCAACAAGGATGGAAGATTGGATGGAAGATATTCTCATACAAGGCGGCACCGTTGTCGATGGAACTGGCGCACCTGGATTTCCGGCTGACGTTCGAATTGCAGGCGGCATGATTGTTGAGGTTGGCTCCGGACTCTCTCCCGGTGGCGAGCGGGTGGTCGACGCACGTGGATGCTATGTCACGCCCGGCTTCATTGAAAGCCACACCCACTATGATGCCAGCATGTGGTGGGATTCCAACCTTGATCCGCTGCCCGGTTATGGCGCGACAACAATGATCATGGGCAATTGCGGTTTCTCGATGGCACCACTGCATCCATCCAAGGAGGCCCAGGACGAAGTAATGGGCATCTTCTCCTTTTTCGAAGATATTCCGCTGGGCCCGTTCCAGCAGAATGTGCCGTGGGACTGGATCAAATGGTCTGAATACCGCAAATCTTTCGAGAGCAAGGTGTCGGTGCCACTCAATTATGCGAGCTATGTGGGCCACATCCCGCTGCGGATGGCTGCGATGGGTGTCGAGGCATGGAATCGCGGGGCGACGCCAGAAGAAATCGCAAAAATGGCTGAGCTTCTTGATGATGCTTTGGCCGCAGGCGCGCTGGGGCTTTCTGACAACATGCACGATCATGACGGTTCCGACCGGCCGGTGCCATCATTGCTCGCCTGCGATGCAGAATATCGGGCATTGTTCGACGTGATGGATCGCTATCCGTCGACCTGCTATCAGGTGATCGTCGATACGTTTATGCGGATGAACGGTCCGGCCAATCTCAAACGGCTGGAAATGTTACTGACCGGCCGCAAGATCCGTGTCCAGATCGCAGGCGGTATTCCGACGTTGTACTTTCAGGCCGGCATCCTGCCCGAAATGCAGAAGAGCATCGAGAGCATGAGGGAAAGCGGCATAGATGTCTGGCCGGGTTACGCGCATGTCTCTCCGACCAGCGTCCTCAGCCTGACCAAATCGCTGATCTTTGCGCAGTCAAACGACTATGTCTGGCACGAGGTTGTTCTGGCCGAAACGCATGAGGAAAAGGCGCGTCTGCTCGCCGATCCAGACTGGCGCGCAAGAGCACGCGAGAGCTGGGATACGCAAGCCTGGGATCATTCTCCGCTCAAGAACCCCCAGGAGTTGCTGCTCATCGATTCCGAAAATGGCGTTGGCCCGATAGGCGGAACCCTCAAGGAATTTGCAGACAGTCGCGGCCAGCATCGCAGTGATGCAATGGCGGACTGGATTCTGGCGAACGGCATCATGTCCACGGTTCATATGGCGCCGTTTCCCAAGAACGAAGAATTGACCATTGAGCTGATGCGCGATCCGAAGACGGTCGGCAATGTTTCGGACGCCGGCGCGCATTTGCAGATGCTGTGTGGTGGTGGCGAGAATGCATTGCTGCTCACAAACTATGTCCGCAAGGACAAGGTTCTGACGATCGAAGAAGCGGTCCATGTGATGACCGGCAAGTTGGCGGAACATTTTTTCCTCAACGATCGCGGCGTGATCGCGCCGGGAAAACGCGCTGACATTACCGTCTTCAACCTGGACGAAGTCACCTATCAACCCTTCATCAAGGCATGGGACGTTCCCGACGGCAAAGGTGGTCTGGGCTGGCGCTTCACTCGTGAAGCAGCGCCCATGCGGCTTACGCTCGTCAACGGTGAGCCGACTTTTGAGAATGGCGTCTATACAGGAGCGAAACCAGGCCAGTTCCTTTCGCCGGCCAATGATGACGCGCCGATGGCAATTGCAGCGGAGTAATCGTGATGACTGAAGTGAAGGTTGGTGAGGGCGAGCGTCAGTATTTCAACGGCGGAATCAAGGCGATCAGTACCGAAAGTTCGGTGCTGGTCAGCTCTTCAAAATATCTCAATCATGGCGAGTTGAGGAACCTGATCTCGCAGGAAATGTTGCGCCGAAATGGGCCTGATATGCCCAACACTGCTTACATCCCCGAGGTCGCGCAGATTCTGATGATGCTCGAGGATTTCGGCCGCATTATGCAGCTTTTCGAGGAAGAGAAGGTGCGCTTGCCAAAGTTTCGCCAATGGTGCGAAAAAAGGGCGTTGGCCGATTTTAAAAAAGATGAGGTCAAGGATTGTGCGCCTGGTACACTTGGTGCCATGCTCTACGACTTCATGGTCAATAGCGGCTATGAACTCGATATATTCTATCGTGAAATCCAGGTCGTGAACGATCTCACATTCTATCTTCGCCAGACCGCGCTCACCCACGACATTGAACATATGGTCTCGGGATTTGGACCAAACCATGGCGGCGAAGTCGCGCTGCTCACAGCGAACCTGCATTCCAAGGTGCGGTATTTTCACCCTGAATTGGCCAGTTTCTTTAACCGGGTGCAGACTTACCTGAAGGCCAAGACAATCATGAAGGACGGACTATATTATCCGGACGCGATGGTTCTCAACCTTGAGGCAGAATTCCGCGGGGCAGAGCAGGGTCGGAACTGGGCCTATCCGCTCATGCTTGCGGACTGGCGCGCCATGGTGGATTGGCAGATCGCTGATATCCGCGAGGAACTTAATATCACGCCGGTCCCGGAACCGGGACTTTGGGCTGATACCAATCGCCTTTCCAATGAAGATGATCCCCATTGGGGCGAACCCGTGTTGCAGGCGGCAGAGTAGGCCTGCGGGCATTTTGCGTTTGTTTCCTTCAATGATTCGCTATATGCGTAAGTAATTAGTGTAATATTTACGCAAATAGTGGGAGGTTTCAATGCGAGGCTTGACGGGCAAGGTCTCCATCGTCGCAGGCGGCGGTCGTGGAATTGGAGCTGCGACAGCTTTGCGCCTGGCACAGGAAGGCGCAAGCGTCGTAATCGGGGACATCGAACAGGAATGGGCCGAGAAGTCGGCTGCCGCGATCCGCGAGCGGGGCGGAAAGGCGATCGGAGTCCATCTTGATGGCACCAAAGCCGCTTCGCAGGCAGCCATCGTCAAGGCCGCGCAAGATGAATTCGGTGGACTCGACATCTATCATTCCAACCTCGCAGGCGGGACCGAAGGCGACATTGATGCACTGAATTGCTCCGAAGACGTGCTCGACCGGAGTTTTGCAATCAACACCAAGAGCCATTTTCTGGCAACCCAAGCCGCACTCCCGGTGCTCATTGAACGCGGCGGCGGGGCAATGATCTACACGAGTTCAGGCGCGGCCTCAGGCGGAAGCCCCTGGCAGGTTGCGTATCCCATGACAAAGAACGCCATTCACGCACTCGCGCGCCACGTGGCGAGCAAGTGGGGCAAAAAGGGTATCCGCGCCAATGTGATCTGTCCCGGACTTGTGCTGACAGAAGCCGTGAAGATTCACATGACGGACGAACAGGTTGAACGCGGTCTGAAGCAAGTGCCCCACACCAGACTTGGCCAACCCGACGATATCGCTGGCATGGTCGCCTTCCTCGCCTCGGATGACGGCGCGTGGGTCAATGGCCAGGTCTGGCATGTCAACGGCGGGGCACAGATGCGAGACTAGCCCGGAGCGCCCGGCATCGACATGTAATAATGCCCGGCAGTAAGCCCGCCATCGACCAACAGTTCGGTGCCCATGCAGTAAGAGGCATCGTCCGACGCGAGATAGGCCGCAGCCGCCCCGATGTCGTGTGGATCACCCGCACGTTGGGCAGCATAGATACGGAAGCCCTTGTCATATTGGTCGCGCGGCACATTCGTCGGGTTGGATAGTGGAGTCACGATCCCGCCCGGATGAATCGAATTGACGCGAATTTTGCGTGGCCCAAGCTCAAGAGCGGCGGCCTTGGTAAATCCCCGTACCGCGAATTTTGACGCGCAATAGGCGGTCAGCGAATTTGCACCTGCAATGCCGTCGGCAGAACTCATGTTGATCACCGACCCGCCGCCCGCGCGTTCGAGCGCAGGAATTGCCGCCTGCGTTCCAATCATTGTGCCCATCAAATTGATGTCGATGATCCGCCGCATGTCTGCCTCGGTCAAATCATCCAGCCTTTTGAAGACGATCACCCCGGCATTGTTGACAAGGATATCAAGCTTTCCAAATTTGGCTTCGGTTGCCGCAAGCACAGCATCCCACTCCGCGCGCGATACCACGTCATGCTTCAGGAAGGCCGCAGCTGCGCCAAGTTCATCGGCAAGCGCCTGACCCTCGACCACCAGGACATCCGTAATCATGACCCGTGCCCCTTCGGCAACGAAACGCCGGACGATACCTTCTCCGATCCCGCGTGCGCCACCGGTGACGAGCGCCACCTTTCCAACCAGCCTGTCCATGAATCTCTCCTTGCTTCAAGAATCGACGATAGCCACTAGATTTGCCTTCAACAATGCGCAATCATACGATATTTCGAAATATAAGTGCTGATATGCGAAGGAAATAGCGTGTCGAATAACGCATTATTCACCGAAGGCGCGGCGCTTGTCATCGGCGCGAGCGGTGGAATCGGCGGAATAGTTGCCGCAATTCTCGCGGAAGACGGTGCGAATTTGGCGCTTGTGTACAATCGCAAGAAGGATGCGGTCGAGGCGCTCGCGCAATCGATTTCGACCAAGGCTACTGTCCATGGCTGTGATGTCACAGACCGCGGGGCACTAACAACTATGGTCGGTGATGCTATCGCCGCTCATGGACGCATCCACACTCTGGTTTGGGCCGCCGGGCCACTGGTCGAGCAGGTTCGGTTGGGCGATACGAGCGAAGAATCCTGGAGGCGGGCCTTTGAAGTTGAAGTTCATGGCCTGTTTGGCGCCGTCCAAGCCGTATTGCCCCACATGCGAGAACGGGGCGGAGGATCTATCGTCCACCTAGGATCAGCCGGACATTTGCGCTGGCCAGAGGCTGACGGTTTGTCGGTTGCACCCAAGGCTGCCAATGAGAGTTTCCTGCGCGGCATAGCGCGCGAAGAAGGCCGATACGGCATTCGTGCAAATTCGGTGTTGGTCGGCGTAATCGATGCCGGAATGTTTCGAGAGTTGTCCGCCAAGGGTGCATTCCCCGCGGGTTGGGTTGAAGAAACGCAAAAAATGTTGTCGATAAAAAGGTGGGGCCAGCCAGAGGAAATTGGTTATGCCGTCAGCTATCTGGCCTCAAATCGTGCGGCCTATGTGACGGGACAGCAGATCAACGTCTCGGGTGGTTTTGGAATCTAGAATGAGGAACATGGAATGACACTGAACCCTGCCGTCGAGGCTTTGCTTGGAATGATGGCACAAGCACCAGCCATTGATTTCGAAACGGCGAGTCCCGCGGACGCACGGGCTATTTTTGATAACCCGATGGTCTTTGGCGAACCGATCCAGATGGCGCGAACAAAGGATCTGACGATCGCCTTGTCTGGCCGAACGCTCGATGCGCGACTCTATGTTCCGGTTGAAGTCGGCGAGAAGCCCGGCCTCACGCTTTACTTTCATGGCGGAGGCTGGGTTATCGGGACGCTGGATACGCATGACAGCACCTGCCGCGCGCTGGCGAATGCAAGCAAGGCCGCGGTCCTTTCGGTCGCGTACAGGCTCGCGCCCGAGCATCGCTATCCTGCGGCGGCGGACGACTGTTTCGAAGCAACCGTTTGGGCCGCGGCCAATGCGGAGCAACTCGGCATTGATGGCGCGAAGATTGCCGTGGCCGGAGACAGCGCGGGCGGAAACCTCGCTGCCGCCGTTGCGATCATGGCGCGTGATGCGGGCGGACCAGTGCTCGCTCATCAACTGTTGATCTACCCGGTTACCGATGTCGATTTTGCGCGCGCATCCTATGAAGCAAACGGCGGTGGCGACTATTACCTGACGACCGCCGGTATGAAATGGTTCTGGAACCATTATCTCGGCAGTGCTTCTCCAGCCGATGCCCCGCTTGCGGTTGTCTTGAATCAAGCCGATCATTCGAACCTCCCGCCAGCGACCGTCATTACAGCTGAATATGATCCGCTGCGCGACGAAGGGGATGCCTATGCGGCAAAGCTTATGGCGGCTGGCGTCGCGGTCGATGCGGCCTGCGCGCCGGGAATGGTCCACGGCTTTTTCAGCATGCTTGAAATGATCCCTGACGCCATGCCGTGGATCGAACGCGCCGGCGCAAATCTTGCGAGAGATTTTGCATGACATTGATCGAAGCACGTGAAGAATTGCGTGAACTGGCGTTTCGATATGCGCTTGCCGTCGATGGTTGTGATGCTGATGCGCTGATCGACCTGTTCACCGCAGACGGATCGGTCGGTGGAATGGATGCAAGTGTTCCATCCTTCGAAGGACCGACCGATCTTCGCCTGATGATCGCCCAGGTCGATGCAAGCTTCGATCGGACGATGCACAATGTCTACAATCAGACATTCGAGGTTGTGTCGGGCGCTTCGACGGCCAGCGGGGAAACCTATTGTATGGCCAGCCATATTATCGAGACTCCCGACGGCGCTTGGCAGATTCTGGAAATGGCCATCCGCTACAAGAATGACTACGCCCATGAGGGAGGTCGCTGGAAATTCCGCCGCCGCCGGCTCGACGTGCAGTGGATCGAAACACGTCCGGTGCAGCGCTTCACACCCGACATGATCTCGAAGGATCCGGATAAAATTCTATGATTGATTTGAACGATCAGGTTGTGTTCGTGACTGGGGCCGATTCGGGCATCGGAGCCGCAACGGCCCGTGCAGCGCGTGAGGCCGGTGCGATCATCATTGCCGCCGACCTTGCAGAGCCGGACGTTCCCAACAATCGCGACATGGCCATTACGCTCGATGTCAGCGATGAGGCTCAGGTCAAAGCAGCAATTACCGAAGCGCTTGGGCGTTATGGACGAATAGACGGTCTGGCCTGTTGCGCGGGGATTTCCAGACAGGGCAGCGTGACGGAGATGAATCTGGCAGATTGGAATACGACACTTGCCGTCAATCTGACCGGTACAATGTTGTGCGCACGTGCCGTTCTTCCCGCAATGATCGCTGCCGGCAAAGGCGCGATTGTAACCGTCGCCAGTATCTACGGCATGACCGGCGGACAGGGGAATACACCATACAACGTCTCGAAGGGTGGCGTGCTCCAGCTAACGCGCTCAATGGCCGCTGACTATGGTGCCGCCGGTATTCGTATCAATGCCGTCAGTCCCGGATTTATCGAAACACCCATGACGACCATGCTGCAAGCCGAAAGCCCGATGCGCGATGCGTTTGTAAAGATGCACTTGCTCAAGAGACCGGGTCAGCCGGACGAGGTGGCGAAGGTCATCCGGTTTCTACTCTCGGAGGAATCCTCCTTTATCACCGGTGCCAATATTCCAATTGACGGCGGCTTTTCGGCAGCACAGTTGATCGCGATCTGACAGAGGACTAAGCGCGCAGGATGAGTGATGATTTTCCTATTGATGATGTGGACCGCAGCATCGTCGACCAGTTGCGCGTCAATGGTCGTGCAACAAACCAGCAGATTGCCGACCGGCTCGGCCTGACTGCGGCAACGGTGTCAGCCCGTATCCGGCGCATGGAGGATGCAAACAAGTTGCGTGTCGTCGCGGTGTCCGACTTCTCGGCGCATGGTTATAATATCCTCATGGAAGTTGCCATTGAGGTCGATGGCCGCCCCGCCTCCGAAGTTGTCAGCGAGCTGGCGGAATTTAGGGAGGTCTTTGCAGCGCACCTGGTCACGGGACGCTATGACATCGACATCCTGGTGGCCCTGCATGATTTTGACGAGTTGCCCGACCTGCTTCTCAACCGCTTGTCGTCCGTTCGCGGCATTCGCTCGATGATGCCAGCAATTGCGGTTGATGTGATCAAATACAAGTTCGATGTGGCGCCCATTGAAGCGAGGGAAGGCCTGTGACCGCACCCCAAATTGACGATCTGGACCGCCAGTTGATCGAGATACTCTCGCGGGATGCCAGAGTGAGCAATCGCAAGATTGCAGCCGATCTGAACGTGACAGAAGGCACGGTCCGCGGGCGGATCAAACGGCTGCAACAAGACCGGTTGATTGCCTTTACTGCGATCACGAGCTTTGGGCTCGCAAACACGACGCGCATGGCATTTATCGGCGTGCAGGCCGATGTTCAGAATGTGCGCGAGGTTGCCCGAAAAATTGCGGAACTGCCGCTCATCAACGCAGTGATGATCATGATGGGCCGTTTCAACATCCTCGTGATATGTCTTTTCAGCGAGCTTGATACGCTGCTGGAGGTTTCGTCCGACCAGATTTTGGCAATTCCCGGCGTGCATCATGTGGAAACATCGATTGCTGTGAAGACCCTTAAATATAATGCCCGGGTTGTGCGCATTACCGAAGCGGATCACGTGCTGGATAACGGAGACTAGTCTGTCACTTTGCGTAGTAGGATATATATATAATTACGCATAATTGACATATTTCAACTATTTTTCCCTGATATTGTGATTCCATTTGCGTTTTAGCTGCGATATGCGATAGACCACATCCTTTGCTGGGATGCAGGAGGAATTATGGCCAGAACCGCTGACTATGGCTTGGGAGAGTTCACCTATCCACGTGGCTGGTTCATGGTCGCGGCCTCGGAAGAGGTACAAGGTGCCGCCCTTTCGGTTCGTTATTTCGGGCAGGACATGGTCCTCTATCGGGGCCAGTCCGGTCGCGTGTTTCTGATTGAGGCCTATTGCCCCCATATGGGAACGCACCTTGCCAAGAACACCTCTTCCTATGTGATCAAGGACAAGGAACATATTGAAGGCGACAATATTCGCTGCCCTTATCATGGCTGGCGTTTCGGCCCCGATGGACGGTGCAATGATATTCCTTATTCGCCTGCGCCAATCCCCAAGGCCGCCTGCCTCAAAAGCTGGCAGGTCAAGGAACGGGCCGGGTGCATATGGGCGTGGCATGACCCCGAAAATGGCGAGCCGGACTATGATGTTCCACCGTTCGAAAACTGGGACAATCCGGCCTGGGTCCAATGGAAGGTCGATCAACTTGGCGAACTGGCCTGCCACCCGCAGGAGATTGTCGACAACATGACAGACAAGGCGCACCTGGCACCAGTCCATGGCAGCATGCACATGGTGCTGTTTGAAAACGAATTCACAGATCATGTCGTGCGACAGATACTGTCCAGCGGGCATCGGACCTTGACGTCCTCGGATGGTCCGATGACGAACGATACCTGGTACACAGGGCCCGGCATTCTCCAGTCGACGATGGAAGGCGAAATGCCGTCGCTGATCCTGATCTGTCATACACCCGTGGATGACGGGGTGGTCAAGGTATGGCACGCATTGCTCGTCAAATCGCAAAATTCGGTCGCGACCGACGAAGACGTTGTAATCGCGCGCGCCTATCAGCAAGCAAGCCTTGAGGCATTTTCGCAGGACTTCGAAATCTGGGCAAACAAGCGAGCCTGCCTCCACCCGATGATGGTCAAGGGCGATGGCCCGTTCGACAAGCTTCGGGTCTGGTACAAACAATTCTATAATCCGCGTGTTCGGGCTCAAGAATTTCATACGCGGGTCAATGGCCGTTTTATCACAAGAGGCACTTCAAGCGCACCTTGGGAAGCTGCAGCCTAAAGGTTGAATATTTTGCGGAAAAAAACGCAATATTTGATCAAACTGACTAATTGGCCTTTATTTGCGTAATATATGTTGACATTTTTTACGCTCTATGGAAAAAACCCCTTTCGAGACGAACGAGGCTGGGCGAAGTAATCGCAGGCCAGCTTTATTGGGAGGGGACCCACAATGAAATTTGCCAGTCTGACTGTTGCCGCCACGCTGCTTGCCAGTGCGAGCATGTTGAGTATCGCCACGCCAGCCTTCGCTCAGGCCGCAGCCGAAGAAGATACCGGGCTTCAGGAAATAATTGTCACAGCGCAGAAGCGCGAAGAGAATCTGCAGCAAACACCGTTGGCCATCTCCGCGATTTCATCAGCACAGCTCGAATTGCGCGGCATATCCGAAGCGCAGGATTTGAGCGCGATTGCTCCAAACGTATCCGTTCTTCCCGGCACGACCAACGCAACAGCTGCGGTTATTTCCATTCGCGGCATTCCAACCCCGGCGGATGAAACGCAGGGCTTCGATACGCCGATCGGTCTCTATCTCGACGGCGTTTATCTTGCGCGGTCGTCTGCTGCATCGTTCGAAGTGGCAGACATCGAGCGGGTTGAAGTCCTGCGTGGTCCACAAGGAACACTTTTCGGTCGGAACACGACAGGCGGTGCCATCAACTTCATTACAAAACAGCCCGACGATGAGGCCAGTCTCAAGGTCAAGCTCGGTTACGGCAATTACAATCAGATGATGGGTCGTTTCATTCTCAATTCGGGCAGGATTGGCGATGCTCTTACGATGTCACTGGGATTTCTTCACAAAGAGCGTGATGGCGTTGTCGATAACATCCTGCAGCCAAAAGACAGCCTCGACCCTGGTGGAAACAATACCGATTCGGTTCGGTTTGCAGCCAAGCTTGATCTGGGGGATCGTTTCACACTTTCAAACATCTTCGATTACACAAATATTGATGGCGTTCCCCATGCAAACCAGCTTTCTGCGGTCGGTAACGGAACATTCCGACCCAATGTGTCGATCGGAGGTTTTACCTATTCACAAGTTCAGCCCGCCAATGTTGCGGGTTACCTGGGGTTGGCGACCTCGCTTCAAGCACAGTGCGGCACGCCGCTTTCAAACGTCAGCCTTACCCGCAAGGACACAATCTGCCTTGAAAATGCCGGCGTTTCCACTGACAAGATCTGGGGCAACATGACGCGCCTGGAAGGTGACCTTGGGGGCGTCACTGTCAGGTCCACAACGTCCTTCCGCCGCTGGCGCAACAATATTCGTGGCAGTGATCTCGATGGTTTAGGCACAATTCGTGGGCCACTCTTTTCACAGGCATCGCTTTTCAATTCCATGCCGGCCAATCTGATCGCCTTTGTCCTGCCGCCCGCGCAAGCCGCATTCGCACCGTTCATTGCAGCAACGCCGGTACCGACAACAACACAGCCACTTTTCCAGGCGAGCAACACCCGTCGCCAGAACCAGTTCAGCCAGGAAATTGAAATTGTTTCGGACACCGACGGTGATTTCCAATGGGTCGTCGGCGCGTTCTATTTCAAGGAAAGCGGCTATGAACTGAATCCGCAGAACTTTGCCTTCATTCTTGACACAAACCAGGCAGTTTTCACGGCGACCAGCTTCGGACCGTTCCTCGCGCCACTTTTCCAGGCAGCCAACCCCGCACGTTACCGTGCTGTCGTTCAATCCAGCACGCTTGGATATACCGTCAGTGGCAAGTCGAAGGCAGTTTACGGACAGGCGTCCTACAGGCCGGGGGGCAATGACGGCGCTCTGGGGATCACTCTCGGGTTGCGTTACACCTGGGATGACAAGAGCATCTCGCGTTTCCAGAATGGCGCAGCACCCATTACTGCCGCTGAGGTCGGACTCAATAATCGCTCGGCAAAATTCAACGCGCCGACCGGTCATTTGACAGTCGATTACCGGGCGACGGACGACATCAATTTCTATGGCCGCATTGCCAAGGGTTATCGGTCGGGCGGTTTCAACGCACGCCAATCAACCAGCGTTGCCAATAACGTTCCACTTATCCCGTTCAACGAGGAAACAATCTGGTCCTATGAACTTGGAGCAAAGACGGAATTCTTCAACCGGCTCAGGCTGAATGGTGCCATCTTCTATAACGTCTACTCCGACCAGTTGGCGACGATCCCGATCCCCATCACCGGGGGTGGCAGCTTTGGCACACAAACCGTCAATGCCGGCAAGACAATCTATACGGGCATCGAGCTTGAAGGAAAATTCCAGATCACCGACAATTTCTCGGTTGATGGCTCTTTTGGGTATGTTCACAAGAACTCGAAGGAGTTTCCGGGGACCGATATTGCAGGTGTGAACCACTTCAAGCCTGGCATTGCGAGCGTCATCACGCTCGGGAACTCTCCTGACTATACGGCAAACGTTGGGGCCAATCTGAGTTACCCGATTGGAGGCGATGCCAAAATTACGGCCCGCGTCGGCTGGAACTATGTCTCGTCGCAGCAAAGTTTTGCGAATCCGCTCGCAGCACCGTTCCAGCAGGAAACGAAGGTATCGGCACGTGGCTTGTTTGATGCACAATTTCGCATCGACGGACTCAAACTGGGTGGCTCAGGCGAAGGAATCGGTGTCACCCTTTGGGGCAAGAATATCACAAACAAGAAATATGCGGTCCGTGGCATAGATTTCGGGCAGCTCGGTTTCGGATCAAGAATTTATGGTGATCCGGCAACCTATGGTGTGAGCCTCGACTTCGCCTTTTAAGCGCGCGTGATGCTCGGCTGGGAGCGTCAAGCCTTGAACAGAAACAGGGCCCGGGTGCTCATTCGAGTATCCGGGCCTATTCTTGTCCTCCAAAATTAAACCGCAGTCGCACCGCCATCAATAACCAACGGATGGCCGGTTACAAAACTGGCCTGATCCGAACACAGCCACAGGACGGCCGCAGCAATCTCTTCAGGTTGGCCCATGCGACCCATTGGCGTCATGTTCTCCATGATCTTGCGAATTTCCGGATTGGCAGCAACGCTATCTGTCATCGGTGTTTCGATCACACCGGGACAGACACAATTCACCCGGATCCCGCTGCGTGCCCAGCGGAGCGCACCATGTCGTGTCAGC
>JANLST010000219.1:0-9300 GCA_031362505.1 Sphingomonadales bacterium | reverse complement strand
CCCATCCATGCAGCGCCGTAAAGCACCCAGCGGATACTTTCCTGCCCGGCCATTGGACTGAGCCAATCGGACAACATACCAAAGAATAATGGCCCAAAACCGAGGCCGATCAGGTTCTGCGAGAAGATCATGACCGCGCTTGCCAAGGCACGCAATTCAGGCCTGACCAGGCCTTGAACACACGCATAGGTCGGGCCGAGATAGAGGGCGTTCAATATGTTTGGAACAACGATCAAGGCAATTGCCAGATGCCAGTCAGCAACAAAATAGGCGGCAAATGCAGCCGGAGCCGCAAACGCCATGCCAATTGCCGGCGCCGTCAGGACATGGCGGCGGTTTGTACTTCCGAATTTGACAGCAAGCCAACCACCAAACCATGTCCCGAAAATCCCGGATACACCGGCCACGATTCCTAGCCACAATCCGACTTCGCCAACGCTGAAACCATGACTGCGCATGAAAAAGATCGCGACCCAGGTTCCTTTCCCATAACTTAGAAAGGATGAAAATGATGCGCCAAGAATGAGAAGAACCAGGACGCGTGAACCCAGAATCTCTATCATGGCGGCCTTTACCCCCAACGTTGGGGCTGACTCTGTACGCCGATTGGCAAGGAGGATGCCGCCGGTTTTCCGTGGATCGCGCAGCAGGATCCAGACAATCAATGCAAGAAAAACACCGGGTAAACCCACGGCCATAAAAGCCACTCTCCACCCGAACCATTCAGCAAACTGTCCACCGAGCACGCTGCCAAGGAGGCCGCCAATTGAAATTCCCGACGCATAAAATGCCAGAGCCGACGGCCTCTGCTTCGCGGGCACAAGATCGGAGATCAATGAGTGTGCCGCGGGCGAACACCCCGCTTCTCCAATGCCGACGCCAACGCGCGCAGCGAGCATCTGGCCGAAATTCTGTACCAATCCACACAAAGCGGTCATTCCCGACCAGAAAAACAGTGCGAGGGAAATGAGGCCGATCCTGTCAGTTGTTGACCGATCTGAAAAGCGGGCAATGGGAATGCCCAAAACCGAATAAAGCAGGGCAAACGCAAATCCTGTCATAAGTCCGATTTGAGTGTCGGACAGGCCCAGATCGCGCTTGATCGGCTCAGCCAGAATGTTGACGATCTGCCGATCCAGAAAATTGAAGATTTGCACGATCAAAAGGATCCAGAGGAAAAGCCGGACTGGCGTGCTGCGACTATTTCCAGCTGCTAGCATTGCGCCTTGGTTCGTGGATGCCACAAAGATCCCATCTCGCTATTTTGGCAATGTTTGGGGACAATCGGGATTTAGTCCAGCAATTTATTTCCCGGCCAAAGGATTTTGATTCTTTCCTCTGGCTTTCTTCGTTGCGCGTTTGGTTTCAGCTATTTGCAAGGTTTCGCTTCGGCCTAACGCTTCAATGGTCGATCAATGAGCACCGCAAGCATCAATGCTGGGCCGCCATGCGCTTGCCATGCATGGTTCGTTCCGCGCTGGATAACGACTTGACCCGGCTTCAATCGTGTCTCGTCACCCTCGAGGATCAGCGAAACGTCGCCCTTCAGCAAGCAGATGATATCCAGCGACTGGGTCTCGTGCATTGCGGAATGTCGTGTCTGATCAATGATGTGGTGCTCGCCATCGAATTCCGCGAAACGCAGTCGAACGGCTTCATCGAGTTGAGCCTTGGGTACATCCTCCGGCGTTGGTGTAATCACAAACCACCGAACCTGGACATTGCCTTTGCGAGGGCCCAGCACGGGACGTTTAGCTCCCAGATCAATGCTGTCGCGGGGATCGAGCAAGCCCGAGGCGGCGTCTTCCCAAATTTCAAACAGGCCACCGATATCCGGTTCGCCCGTTGTCGAGGACGGGCCGCCATCAATGATCACGACCGAGTTTCCCTGCTCATCATCACCAGTGACTACGCGACGCATCGCTTCTTGAAGCGCACTCATGTTTTCCTCCAAAAGCAGTATGGATGGGAATGGAATTCCGGCGAACCCTCAGCAAAGTCATTCACATGCCAACTCATTGCGTGTCAAACGCTTCCCTTTCCCCCAATCGCCAACCCGTCTAAGGGAGCGCGATGAATTCCCTATTTCCTGTGATGATCGGCGGCGCGCTCGGCGCGGGTGCGCGACATCTGGTTGGCGCGGCGATGCTCGCGCGGCTTGGCCCCGGCTTTCCGTGGTGGACACTTACTGTCAACATTTTGGGCGGTTTCCTTATGGGATTGCTTGTTGGCGTGCTGGTCAAATCCGGCGGTAGCGAACAGATACGGCTGCTCCTCGGGGTGGGTGTACTGGGTGGTTTCACGACTTTCAGCGCCTTCAGCCTTGAAACCTGGCGAATGGTTGAAGGTGGGCAGGCAATGGTTGCCCTTGGTTATACTGTCGCATCCGTCATTGGGTCGGTCGCAGCGCTTAGTTTTGGCTTGTGGATGGCCCGCGCATGAGCGACGCCGTCCGCACATTTACAGTCGCGCCCGACGATGATGGAATCCGGCTCGATCGCTGGTTCAAGCGTCATTTGCCCGATGCCAGCTTCAACATCGTGTCGCGCTGGGCACGAACCGGGCAACTTCGTGTCGACGGCAAGCGCGCGACACCGGGTGACCGTATCGAGGTGGGTCAGCAGATCCGGGTTCCACCAGCCGAAGTGATGGACAAGATCAAGGCTGAGGATACCCGTCCGCCGCGTCCGAAACGCGAACGACCAAGTTTGAGCAAGGATGAAACGGCATTTGCGGAAGCGATGGTGATTCACAAGGATGATGCCGCGCTTGTGCTCAATAAGCCGCCGGGGCTTGCTACTCAAGGCGGCACCAAGACCGATGAGCATGTTGACCGATTGCTTGATGCGTTATGGTACGAAGTGGATGGACGGCCAAAGCTGGTTCACCGGCTTGACAAGGATACGTCGGGCGCATTGCTCGTCGGGCGCACTGCGCGAGCGGCGGGGCATTTCGCTAAAGCCTTTTCCAGTCGTTCCGCACGAAAGGTTTATTGGGCGATCATCATCGGCCACCCCAATATCGAAGACGGGATGATCGAACTGCCGATTGCCAAGCAGCCCGGCACCGGTGGCGAGAAGATGCATGTCGATGAAAAGGAAGGCTCACCCGCACGTACGCGCTATCGTGTGATCGACCGGGCCGGAAACAATGCCTGCTGGGTCGAACTCCAGCCCTTCACGGGACGCACGCACCAACTGCGCGTCCATATGGCGGCAATCGGGCATCCCATCGTCGGTGACGGCAAATATGGCGGACGCGATTCTTTCCTGACCGGGACAATCAGTCGCAAGATGCACCTTCATGCGCGGCGGATTCGCGTCGATCATCCTGACGGCGGGCAGATCGACGTGCGGGCGGACTTGCCCCAGCATTTTGCCGAAACGCTCGCGGCATTGGGCTTTACCGAGGCCGATGGCGACGCACTCGTGCTCGATGAGGTCAAGTTCAAGGACACCGAGGAAGGCAAACGCCGCTTGGTCGCCAACATGGCCAAGGCGGCGCGAAAGGACCGCAAAGGTGAGCGGCGGGGCAGGGGAGCGCCAACCGCTCCGGCGCGTGGGAAACGATAAAATGCACCCTAATTCTGTATTTCGGTGGGATGATCGTGGGGCATTGCGCAGCTTTGCCGAAGCGGTGGGCTTCGGAATGGTCTTTGCGAGCACGCCTGACGGTCCCCGTGTTGCACATGTTCCCTTCGTCTTTCTTGACGAGAGCCGGATCGGATTTCACCTGGCGCGCGGAAACGGAATTGCGAAGCATCTCGATGGGGGTGACGCATTGCTCTTGGTCAATGGGCCGGACGGCTATATCAGCCCTGATTGGTATGGAATCGACGATCAGGTGCCGACCTGGAACTATCTTGCCGCCGAGTTTGAAGGGCCAGTCAAGCAGATGAATTCCGACGAGCTTGTGGCGCAAGTTGAGGCGCTGAGCATGATGCAGGAGGAACGGCTCGCGCCCAAACCGGCCTGGACTCGTGACAAGATGTCTGATGGACTGTTCATGAAGATGTTGGGCGCAATTCGAGGGTTCGAGATACGCGTGACGGGTTGGCGCGGGACATCAAAACTCGGCCAGAACAAGAGCGAAGTCGTTCGGTTGCGGGCAGCCGATGCGGTCGAATCAGTCGGCAACAAGGCGCTCGCACACCTGATGCGCGAACTGCCCAATGGCTAACCGACTCGCCTTGTTCGATTGCGATGGCACGCTGGTTGATAGCCAGCACAATATCTGCCTGTGCATGGATGATGCCTTTGTCCGCTCGGGTCTCACACCGCCGACGCGCACCGCCACCAAGCGCGTCGTGGGGTTGAGTCTTGTCGAGGCGGTGCGGGTACTTGTGCCGGATGCGGGGCATGATCTGCACCAGACGCTTGCCGAGGACTACAAGACGGCTTTTCAGACGATGCGCGGGCGCGGACTGATTGAGGAGCCGCTCTTCGATGGCATCACCGACACGCTCGATGCGCTCGAAGCCGATGGCTGGATGCTGGGGGTAGCGACAGGCAAGTCCGATCGCGGACTTGATCTTTGTCTGCGGCATCATCGCTTGCGCGAGCGTTTCGTGACACTGCAAACGGCAGATCGCCACCCGTCCAAACCACACCCGTCAATGGTGCGCGAAGCAATGACGGAGGCAGGGGCAACTCCGTCAACGACCATCATGATCGGCGATACAAGTTTCGACATGATCATGGGCGTGGCCGCTGGAGTGCGGTCGCTTGGTGTTGATTGGGGCTATCATCCCGGGCATGAATTGATTGCTGCCGGTGCTTATCACGTAGCAGGACACCCGAACGAACTGTTGGAGGCGATGCAATGAACGATGCGGACAAATTGGCGCGCAAGCGTTTCATGATCCTGAACCTGGTCCGGTTCGGATCGATCGCCCTGATTTTTGCCGCGCTGGCCAATATTGCCGGAAAGTTGTTGCCCGAACTCTCACCTGCTTTGGGTTATGTCCTGCTGCTGGCGGGAGCGGTGGACTTCTTCCTCGCGCCGGACCTTCTCAAGCGCGCGTGGCGAACGCCTGACGCATGAAGCGGTTTTACAAGGCTGTGGTGGTCACTCCAGAGCGGGGAATTGCGCTGGATGGTCGGCCGGTCAGGACGCCAGGAAAGCTCCCGCTCATCCTGCCCAATGCTGGTCTTGCCGAAGCAGTGGCCGCCGAATGGGGTGCGCAGGGCGATGATATTGTTCCTCAATCAATGCCGCTCACCGGTCTTGCCAATGCGGCGATCGAGCGTGTTGCCCCTGACGAGACGGGTTTTGCAATGGAGTTGGCGGTTTACGCCGAAAGCGAATTGCTTTGCTACCGAGCGGATGCGCCTCCCGAACTGGTGGCGCGGCAGGTG
This sequence comes from Sphingomonadales bacterium, assembly GCA_031362505.1. Lineage (GTDB taxonomy): Bacteria > Pseudomonadota > Alphaproteobacteria > Sphingomonadales > Sphingomonadaceae > Aquisediminimonas. Next base: position 3,943 of record JANLST010000219.1, on the reverse strand, counting down.
GTGGTATGGGATCCGATCCTCGAATGGGCGCGGTGTCGTTATGATGTGAGCTTCACGCTGGTGACAGGGATCATGCATCATCCGCAGCCCGCGGAAACACTAACGCGATTGCGTGCTGCAATCTGCAACAATGGCCCGTTCGAACTCGCGGCTCTTTCTCCGATTGTGACCATTTCGGGCTCACTAGTCATCGCATTGGCTGTCGCCGAAGACGCGATAACGCCCGAAGCTGCGTTCGATGCTGCCCATCTCGACGAACTCTGGCAGGCCGAGCAATGGGGCGAAGACGATTTTGCGCTCGACCAGCGTGCCGCCCATTTCAACGACTTCCTAGCCGCTTGCGACTTCCTGCGCCTGTTGTGCGCCGGTCGGCAGAAACCAGCGCGCGATCACCAATCCTCCGATCATCAGAATCAGAATTGACCCAACAAAGCTGAAAATAGCATATGCCCAATCCTGATGCAGAAAGATCGGGTCGGTCAGGATTGTGAGCGACGAACTCGCGATTGCAAAGCAGGCGACCACGACCACCCGTCCTCCAAAATCGGGCACATGTGACAGACCGCCCGCCATCAGAATCGCTGCTCCAAGATAGAGCGCAAAACCCCAAACCATTCCATCAACACTTTCGAGCGAGAATCCCATACTGTTGTAGTGGACCGTTGCTACGGGCCCCTTGCCATAGAGCGTCGTGCCCGACTGGGTCGACGGATCGGGAATCATATAGGTTCCGGTCTGCGCAAGATTGGCGGCAAGCGCGGTCTGGACGGCTGCGCTTTGGACCTCGTTGGCTGTGGAATATCCTAACATCGCGATCGGCCCGGCAAAGTAGAGAAAACCAGCGACAAACATCGCAATGGCAGAGGCGAACGATCCTATGGCCAGTTTGAACATGTAACTCCCCTCCAGATAGTGCGAAGAGGCTAAGCCGAACCGGTGAGACGTCAACCCTGCTTGGTGAGGCCGCGGACAAAGCCGATAAGACTGGTTTGACGGCTGCGCTTGAGACGCTCGGCATCGAGAATGGTCTTCACGGATTGGAAACACGCCTCCGCATCATCATTGACCAGGACATATTCATACCCGTCCCAATGGCTGATTTCTGATGTCGCACGCTCCATACGGGCATTGATCACCACGTCTGAATCGGTGCCGCGTGCGCGCAGGCGCCGTTCGAGTTCGGTCAGTGACGGCGGAAAGATGAATACTCGAACGACATCGCCGCCGGCTTGCTGGAACAATTGTTGAGCGCCCTGCCAGTCAATATCAAACAGGACATCGCGTCCTTCGGACAAGGCCTTTTCTACGGGTTCATGCGGCGTGCCGTAGCGATGTCCAAATACGTGTGCCCATTCCAGAAAGTCGCCCGCCGCAACCATTTCGCGAAAACGATCAAGACTGACAAAGTTATAGTCGACTCCGTCAACCTCGCCAGACCGTATTGGCCGGGTCGTCGCCGAGACCGACATCGCCAGATTGTCATCCGAAGCGAGCAGTTTGCGCGCGATAGTCGACTTGCCTGCTCCTGACGGCGAGGAGAGGATGAAAAGCACGCCACGGCGATTGAAGGGAGTGGATCCGGCCATGGCCGCTCTTGGCCTGCGCTGCCTCGGTCGTCAATTGCCTCACGCCGGTTCGATCACGAATATCTTGCTGCAACCCGATCAGGCAGTCTTGATGTTATCGTCAGGCAGGATAGGGCTGGCAGGAGCATGGAGGCCGGATATGGCAGGCATAGAGCGCCGTTACTGGGTTGGCACGACCCTGATCTTCGCCATAGCAACAGCGATCCTGTTCGCGATGCACCGCCCGCCGATCTGCACGTGCGGATATGTAAAACTCTGGGAAGGCGTGGTGAACGGCCCCGGCAACAGCCAGCACCTTTCGGACTGGTACAGCTTCAGCCACATGATCCACGGCTTCCTGTTTTTCGGCGCTGGATATTGGTTGCTGGGCAGGGTGCCATTGGGTTTGCGGCTCATGATTGCATCAGTGCTTGAGCTGGCTTGGGAGGTTTCAGAAAACTCACCCGCCGTGATTGATCGCTATCGCGCGGCGACGATGGCGGTAGGCTATTCGGGAGATTCAATCCTTAATTCGCTGAGTGATGGCAGCATGATGATCCTCGGCTTCCTGATCGCCAGCCGTTTGCCCTGGAAGGCGACGGTGGCCATCGCCATCGCCTTCGAGTTGTTTACGCTCGCCATGATTCGCGACAATCTGACCCTCAACGTGCTGATGCTGGTTGCGCCGAACGAGGCGATAAAGGTCTGGCAGGCTGGGGTTTGATCGCCGCTGACCGCGAAAACTTTGGGAGCGAACGAACGCAAATGGGTGGGACGCAGACGTTCCGCTTTTAGACGTCAGAGCTGTTATGCCGACGCTTCACAATATCTCTAGGCTGGCTCAGTGGTGCTGTATCAGGTCCCACAGGTTGCCATAAAGGTCGCTGAAAACGGCAACGGTGCCGTAATTGTAGGTGGCCGGTTCTCGTACCCATCGGACGCCCGCTTTAGTAAATGCAGCGTAGTCACGCGCGAAATCATCAGTTGAGAGGAATAGGAACACGCGACCTCCAGCCTGATCGCCGACGTACTTGGCTTGATACTCATCGGATGCGCGTGCGAGAAGGATTGTGGTTGCGTCGCTCGGCGCACCGGGCGGTTTGATCATCACCCATCGCTTATCTTGCGCCGGGAGGTAAGTGTCCTCGACCAGCACAAAGCCGAGCTTGCCAACATAAAACGCCAAAGCCTCATCATAGTCGCTAACGACCAAAGCAATGTGAGCCAGATAGGGCATTCGGGTCGTTCCCTTGAATTGTCCCCAGCATCGTCAGCTATCGGGATCACGTTCGCAAGCCTGTGGCGACAGAAAAGTTGTTGAAAACCGACCCTGTTCTTCCTTCGCGTCGTCGTGGCTTTGTGTGAGACCTTCCGGCTTCAGTGTACTCCCGAAATTTCAATGACTCACACAAAGGCACGAAGAAACTACCCCTTTACCCCCGCCACATATTGATCGATCGCCGTCGAAAGCACCGTCAGCGCAACGCAGCCGGTTTTCACTACCGCATCATCGAACGCCGCAAGATCGAACTTGCTGCCCAGTGCTGCCCTGGCGCGGTCGCGCTGCTTGTTGATCTCGTTGTGGCCCATTTTGTATCCGCAGGCTTGCCCCGGCGAGACGCTGTAACGGTCAACCTCGCTCGTCATCGCGTTGCGGCCCTTGCCGGTTTCGTTGACGAGGAAATCGATCGCCTGATCGCGCGTCCAGCGCAAGGCGTGGATACCTGTGTCCACAACAAGCCGGCAGGCACGAAATTGTTGGGCCTGGAGATAGCCAATCTGTCCGAACGGATCATTTGCGTACAGCCCTGCTTCATCCATCAACTGTTCTGAATAAAGCGCCCAGCCTTCGATAAAGGCGTTGAAGCCCATCAGTGACGTGATCAGCGGGATTTCAGCATGATGCTCGGCGAGATAGGCGCCCTGCCAGGTGTGGCCGGGAACGCCCTCGTGTGCGGTGAGCGTCGGGATCTGGTATTTCGGCCAGAGCGTCGTGGATTTGAGGTTGATGTAATAGATTGCCGGACGCGAGCCATCGAGTGCTGCGAAGTTCATGTATCCGAGCGAAGCGCCGCTCTGAATATCGACAGGCACCCGCTTCACGATCAGCGGTGCCTTGAGGCCAAGGTGCGAAACGCCCGGCATGAGCTTGCGGATTGCTGCAACCCGATCATTGCAATAGGCGATCAGGTCGGCGCGGCCCGCATCATCGTCAGGATAAAGTTGGCGCGGATCCTTGTTGAGCGCCTGTACGCGTTCGCCGACGGTGCCCTGCGTCATACCCTGCGCCTTCAGGATCATGTCCATCCGGGACTGGATCTCCTTGTTCTGTTCAAGGCCGATGGCTTGGATTTCGGCTGCTGGCGTATTCGTCGTGG
>JANLST010000403.1:0-29234 GCA_031362505.1 Sphingomonadales bacterium | reverse complement strand
CGCTAGCCTTGCCGTGCTTACGCTCACATATGCCTATTGGCCGGTGGCGTGGTTTACACGTCGGCGTTATGCAGCGCCATTGGCGGTAAGCGGTCGCGCGCTCAAGGCCTATCGGGCAACGCGGGTCATGACGTTACTTGTGATCGCATTGCTGATCGGCTGGGTGACGTTCATCATCTCTGCCTTCTCCAATCTTGAAACGCTGAGCAGCAAGTCCGACTGGTTAGTGTGGCTGCTCCAGTTCGCCGGTGCGATTGTTTTCGTCGGTGCCGCGGGCATTTGCGCATGGAACGCCTGGCTTACTTGGCGTGACGGGCGGCGCTGGACGGCGAAGCTCTGGAGCGTGCTCGTCCTGATTTCTACCCTCGTCGTGCTCTACACGGCCTCCACGTTTGGACTGCTTGCAATGACGGCGAACTACTGATGCCCCGACTTGCGCTGTCGCTTGCGACGGAAACGTTGCGGCTTTCCGAGCCGTTTCGCATTTCCGGCTATGTGTTCGGGACCGCCGACGTCCTCGTCGCGACGCTCTACGACGGAACCCATACTGGTCGCGGCGAAGCGGCAGGCGTCTATTATCTGGGAGACGATTTGCCGCACATGCGCGCGGCAATCGAGAATGTGCGCTCGGCCATAGAAGCGGGGCCAACTCGCGAAGAACTGCGCGCGATCATGCCACCCGGGGGCGGTCGCAACGCTGTGGATGCGGCGCTTTGGGAGCTTGAAGCGGCAAGAAGCGGTAAACCGGTTTGGAAGATTGCCGGGCTCAAGCAACCGCGCCCTGTACGAACCACGTTCACCGTCAGCGCGGATACGCCGACGGCTATGGCGGCCAAGGCCGTCAGCTATACGATGGCAAAATCGATCAAGATGAAGCTCACAGGCGAACTCGATCTGGATATCGCCAGAGTCGCGGCTATCCGCGCGGCGCGGCCTGACGTGTGGCTTGGCGTTGACGGCAACCAGGGCCATGTGCGCGCCGATCTGGATGCTCTTGTCGCTGCGCTAGCGAAACACGACATCGCCCTGCTCGAACAACCGCTGGCGCGCGGTTCTGAGGCCGAATTGGACGGCTATCGATCCGTGATTCCGATCGCCGGCGATGAAAGCCTGCTCTGCCTTGCTGACATGGCCCACGCAAAAGGCCGCTTTGACGTTGTCAACATTAAGCTCGATAAATGCGGAGGGCTGACCGAAGGGTTGCTGATCGCGGCCGAAGCGCGCCGACTCGGCTTGGGCGTGATGGTCGGCACGATGATCGCCACCAGCCTCGCGACCGCTCCGGGATTTGTTCTTGGCCAGATTGCCGATCTCGTGGATCTCGACGGCCCGACCTTCCTTCAGACGGACCGCAAGCCAAGCGTTGTCTATCAGGATGGCATGCTATTCTCCGGCCCCGAGGTATGGGGTTCGGCGGCATCGGTGCGCGCATGACACCGGTACCCACCTGGCTTGGGCAACCGCGTGGGCTGACCGTCCTTTTTCTTACCAATATGTGGGAACAATTCTCCTATTACGGTATGCGCGCGTTGCTGGTCTTTTACATGACCAAGCAATTGATGTTCAGTCAGGAATCGTCCTCGCTCATATATGGTGCTTACACGGCGGGCGCGTATTTTACCCCGATTTTTGGCGGGATTATCGCCGACAGGTTTCTGGGAAAGCGCCGCGCGATCATCATCGGCGCGAGTACGATGGCGCTTGGGCATTTCATGATGGCGTTCGAGCCGCTGTTCTATGTCGCACTTGCAACGATTGCGGTCGGCAACGGGCTCTTTCTGCCCAGCCTTCCAAGCCAAGTCGGCGATCTTTATGACCGCCGAGATCCGCGTCGGGGATGGGCCTATAATGTCTATTATGTTGGTATCAACATTGGTGGCTTCCTTGCCCCACTGATTTGCGGAACAGTTGGCGAGATTTATGGCTGGCATTACGGCTTTGGTATCGCGGGCGTCGGCATGGTCGGCGGGTTGCTGATCTATCTGTCGGGCCTAAAATACCTGCCCCCTGAACAGCCCCGCAGGGTTCAAACCGGCCCAGTGGCCAAAGCCGGCGGTTTTGATCGTCGCACCCTGTTGGCGCTGGTCGCGATCGGCGTGGCGGTCACCGTGTTCCGGTCAGCCTATGAGCAGGTCGGCAATACCGTATCGCTGTGGGCCGATGTCGGCATTGATCGCGCGATTGGGACGTTTGTTATCCCGATGACATGGTTCCAGTCGCTCAATCCCTTGTTCGTTATGTTGATGACGCCGCCGTTGCTAAGATTCTGGCGGCTCCGCGCAGAGCGAGGTGGCGACACTGCGCCGTTGAAACGGATGGCCCAAGGTGCGCTCTTGGTCGCGATGGCCTATCTGCTGCTTGCGGGCGTTGAAATGGCAAGCGGTGGGGGACGTGCCAGCTGGCTATGGCTGGCAGGGTTTTTCCTGGTGTTCACGTTCGGCGAATTGTTCATCCTGCCGACCGGACTGGGGCTGTTCGCAAGGTTGGCACCGGTCAGCCTCGGCGCAACGACGGTTGCGGCTTGGTTCCTGATCACCTTCACTGGCAGCCTGAGCGCAGGATTCGTCGGGACGTTGTGGAGCAAACTCGACCATAGCTTGTTCTTCATTTTGCTGGCCGGTCTCGCCGCGCTGGCAGGAGCACTTCTTTACTTTTTAAGCGCGCCAACGAACGCGGTCGAACTGGCGCGGGAGGACGTGAATCGCGAAAACGGTTGACAAGTTTCATGTCAAGACAATATGCGCCTGATTAGGACAAATAGTATTAAACTGGATTAGCGGCACACGCTGAGGCGTTCGGGAGGAAAACAATGGTCACACGTAAAGCCCTGCTGGCATCCGCTGGCTTCGCGGTAATGGCGAGCCTCGGCTCCACTGTTGCCTATGCACAAGACACTGGCCCAGCCGCTACGGGCGAGGATGACGTTATCGTCGTAACCGCGCAGAAGCGCGAGCAATTGCTGATCGACATTCCGCAGTCGATCACCGTCGTGTCGGGCGAGGCACTTGAGAATCAGCTGGCGGCCAACTTTCAGGACTATCTCAATCTCGTGCCCGGACTCCAGCTCGATCAGAGCACACCTGGTGCGGGTCGACTTATCCTGCGCGGTCTCAACACTGGCGGCGTTGCTTCAACCGTTGCTGTTTACGTCGATGAAACTCCGTTCGGATCATCGACCGCCCTCGCCAACGGCGCCGCCCTCGCTGGCGATTTCGACACGTTCGACGTCGCCCGGATAGAGGTGCTGCGCGGGCCGCAGGGAACACTTTATGGAGCAAGCACGCTTGGCGGCCTGCTCAAATTTGTCACCAACGATCCCGATCCCAGCAAATTTGAAGCGCGTGGTCGCGCATCGATAGAGGACACCAAAGGCGGCGAACTATCTTATCACGCTAACGCGGTAATCAATGTGCCGCTTGGTGATACCCTCGCGTTCCGCGCCTCGGGATTCTACAACAAGAACGGCGGATTCATCGATTCTATCGGCACCTCGGGCGTATCTTTCACGTCCCCAATAACCTCGGACGTAGCCAAAAACATTAACGATTCGAAATCCTACGGCGGTCGCGCGTCGCTGCTGTTTGCGCCAAGCGATGCATTCGACCTCCGTCTGACCGCCCATTTCCAGAACATCCGCGCCGATGCGCCGTCGGTGGTTGAAAGCGATGCAAACACGCTCAAGACGCTGTACGGACGGCCGACACAGTCGCAGTTCGCCGAGTCGTTCACGAATATCGATTACCGCGTTTATAATGCTCTGCTCAATTATGACTTAGGCTTTGCGACGCTCACGTCGTCGAGCAGTTATTCGACCCAGAAACAAACCTTCCGCGATGACGCGACGTTCAACCTGAGCGGGATTGTTCGAGCGTTACTCGGAGCCCCGGCGAACGATTTTTATCTCGATCAGAATACCAACAACCGCCGGTATACCCAGGAATTGCGACTTGTTTCAGACAAGAGCGCCACTTTCGAGTGGCTCATCGGCGGCTTTTACACCGACGAAAAGGCGCTAATCTTTCAGAACTTCGTGGCCGCGACCCCCGGGACGACCACGCCTATCGCCTTTCCGTTCAAACTTGGGGAAGTCAGTCTGCGGTCCAAATACAAGGAGTACGCAGGCTTCGCCAACGCAACCTTGCACTTGGGCGAGCGATTCGACGTAGATTTTGGTGGGCGCTACAGCCACAATAAGCAGTCGGCAGCTCAGACTGCAGCGGGCGTTCTTGCTGGCAATGTGCCGATCAATAGTAATCTACGCTCGTCCGACAATGTGTTCACTTATTCGGTTGCGCCAAAGTTTAAGATCAACGAACGCGCCTCGCTCTATGCGCGGGTGGCCAAGGGATATCGTCCGGGCGGGCCGAATGCGATCGCTCCTAATGCCCCGGCGGGCACGCCCTCTTCGTTCAACCCCGACACCGTCGTCAGTTACGAAGTCGGCTTTAAAGGGGAAACCGCCGACCGCACGCTCGGACTCGACTTGTCAATTTATCATATCAATTGGAAAAACATCCAGCTGTTGACCGTAATCAACAATTTCGGCGTTAACATAAACGGGTCAAGTGCCGATAGTGACGGCGTAGAGTTTACCGCGACCTTCCGGCCCGCCCCTGGGTTTGTGACCTCGATCAACGGTGCCTACACCAAGGCGCGCCTGAATGCTGACGCTCCTGCGCTGGTTGGAGGCCGAAAGGGCGACCGGTTGCCGTTCACCCCGCCCTATAGCGTCTCGGTCAATAGCGATTATACTTGGAATATTGGTGGAGATGCCAAGGCCTTTTTCGGCGGCTCTCTGCGCTTCCTTTCGAAGCAAACTGCCGACTTCGATGGAACTTTTCGCACGGCAAACGGGCGTCAACGGCAGGTGCCTTCATATGAAGTTATCGACCTCCGCGCTGGCGTCGATTTCGGACGCTTCGGCATCGAAGCCTTCGTTCGGAACCTAACTGATTCCGATGGTAAAACTTCGGTGGGATCGCTGACGACCAATGGCCTGCCCGCCTCGCCTAACGGAGCGATTGAAACGGGCGTGATCCGGCCACGGACGATTGGCGTGTCGGTCAGCGCTGGCTTCTAGCTGAATGGCGTATTCTGCTGTTGCGGTCTTGCCAGATAAGGCAGAGGGGACGGTTTACTCTGTGCCCTTCCCCTATCTCCTGTTTTTGGGAGACACCGTTGAGCCGGGATATGCCAAAACCGCCTTTGGCCTGCGCGATTGGGCGAGCCACCGATGCGCAGGAGAATATGCTCTCGCCGGTGCGAGGGTGACCACAGGACTTCCACGTCTGACGCCAGCGGAGGCCGCCGCCAACGGCGCGCGCGCAATGGTGATCGGCGTGGCAAATGCTGGTGGTTTCATTCCTTCAAACTGGATACCCGCCCTGCTCGAAGCTCTCGATGCAGGGTTGGATCTTATCGCCGGGATGCACGCGCGGCTTGCCGATCTTGCACCGTTGCGCGATGCGGCGGCACGGCGCGGGCGGATGCTGATCGACCTTCGCGTGCCGCCAGCAGACCTGCCCGTCGCAAGCGGGCGCAAACGCAGCGGGCGACGTCTGCTGACTGTCGGGACGGATTGTGCACTGGGCAAGAAATACACTGCGCTCGCGATTGCGCGGGGGCTTTCTAAACGCGGTATCGACGCCACATTCCGTGCGAGCGGACAGACCGGGATCATGATTTCGGGCGAAGGCATTGCTATCGACGCGGTAGTCGCGGATTTTGCAACCGGCGCAGTCGAACTTTTAAGTCCGGATGCCCACGCTACCCATCTCGACGTGATCGAAGGCCAAGGTTCGATCTTTCACCCGGCCTATGCACCTGTATCGCTGGCTCTGCTGCACGGCAGCCAGCCAGACCTGTTCGTGGTTTGTCACGAGCCTGGCCGCACCGAGGTACTGGGCAATCCGGGCTATGGCCTGCCTACGATCGAGGCAGTGATCGGGCAGACGATTTCTCTCGGGAGACTCACCAATCCCGCGATCAAATGCGCCGGTATCAGCCTGAACACCGGTCGGCTGGATGAGGACGCGGCGGCGGAAGTTATCGCCAAAACCGCGAAGCGACTTGGCCTCCCGGTGGCAGATCCGATCAGGGGTGGCCTAGCCTTCGAAGCACTTCTCGACGCCTGCCAGTGAGCGCCGCCGCTAATCGCTTCCGTCGCTTCCTGCTGCCCGGTCTGGCATTCAAGGCAGTTGTCATCGGCGGCGGTTATGCGACCGGTCGCGAAATCGCCGAGTTCTTTCTGCCCGCCGGACCTTGGGGTGGTCTGGCGGCGATGCTCTTCGCGACGCTCATTTGGGCCATCGTCGCGGCGGCGACCTTCCGCTTTGCTTTCGCCACAGGGGCCCGCGACTACCGGCATTTTTTCAAGGCGCTGCTCGGTCGTGGCTGGATTGCGTTTGAAGCCGCTTACGCGGTGTTCATCGTGTTGATTCTCGCCGTATTCGGGGCAGCCGCCGGTGCCATTGCCGAAGCAAATCTGGGCATTGCGCCGCTGTTCGGAACGCTTGCGCTGCTGGTCGGCATTGTTGCCTGCGTCGCCTTCGGCAATGCGGGGGTGGAGCGCGTCTTCGTCTGGGTTTCGGTGCTGCTTTACGGCACCTATGCCGCCTTCATAATCCTTGCGCTTGCCGGCGTGGGGGATCGTATCTTCGGCGCGTTTGCCGACGCAGCGCCGCCGTCGGGCAATTGGGTGCTCGGTGGCATCACCTACGCCGGGTATAACATCATCGGGGCCATCGTTATTTTGCCAGTGACGCGGCATTTCAGGAATGGGCGTGACGCCGTCATCGCGGGCCTGATCGCCGGGCCGCTGGCGATGCTTCCCGCGTTGCTGTTCTTCGTGAGCATGTGCGCCTTTCTACCCGGGATAAAGGACGCCGTTCTCCCGTCTGAAACAATGCTCACTGCACTCGGTCATCCGGCTTTCCACCTTGTTTTCCAGACGATGATCTTCGCCGCGCTGCTGGAAAGCGGCACCGGAGCAGTCCATGCAATCAATGAACGAATTGCGCGGACGCGGGGCATCGATACGCTATCGCCGCTCTTTCGCGCTGCGGCCGCGCTCGCACTCCTCGTCCCATGCATGTTGATCGCCGACCGGATCGGGCTCGTGACGCTGATCGCTTCGGGCTACCGTGCTCTCGCTTTGGTGTTGATCGTTCTGTACATTCTGCCGCTGCTGTTCGTGCTGGTACTCCGCCACGACAAAGGGTGTTCTACAAATCAATCGGAGGTTTCATGAAGAAGCTGCTCGCCGGGGCGGTGCTGTCCCTTTCCTCGCTTGCCATGCCGCTCTTTGCCGCCCCGCCAGCTGACTTCGACGCGCGCGCCGATCAGGTGCGCAGGGATTCGGGCGCGCCCGGGCTTGCCGTTGCCATCGTCGAGGACGGCAAGATCGTGCTCGCGAAAGGCTACGGTGTCCGCAAGCAGGGCGGCCCTGAAAAAGTCGGACCGGACACGATTTTCATGATCGGCTCTACGGGCAAGGCCTTCACGGCCGCCGCGCTGGCGACGCTGGTCGATGCAGGCAAAATCGGTTGGGATGACAAGGTGATCGACCATCTGCCCGATTTCCAGATGCACGATCCGTGGGTGACTCGCGAGATCACCGTGCGCGACCTTTTGGTGCATCGCAGCGGTCTCGGACTTGGAGCGGGTGACCTCTTGATGGTTCCGCGGGGCAAGCTATCGCGGGCGGAAGTCGTGCGGCGACTTCGCTATATCAAGCCAGCCACGAGCTTCCGCAGTGCCTATGCCTATGACAACATCCTTTACATCGTCGCGGGACGACTGATCGAGGTGGTCAGCGGGCAAAGCTATGAAGACTATATGCGCGATCATGTTTTCGCGCCTGCAGGTCTTGCCACGGCAACGGCGGACATGGGGCGCCAATTGAGCGTTCCGGACCGCGCACAGCCGCATGGTCGCGTCGGCGGACCCGTGCGGGGCACAGGGCCGCAGAAGCTTCTCGACGAGCGCGACCGGTTGGGACAGGCAGGTGCACCCGCCGGGTTGATCGCGGCGAGTGCCAAGGATTTGGGCCGCTGGCTGCAAATTCAGCTTGCGGAGGGTGCCTTGCCCGAAGGTGAACGCCTGTTCAGCGCCGATACGGCGCGCGAAATGTGGACGCCGGTCACCCCCATGCCGATTGCGCCCTATCCAGCGCCCGTCGATGGGATCACGCCGAGCTACCAGGCCTATGCGCTGGGGTGGGACGTGCGCGATTATCATGGAGCCAAGGTCATCTGGCACGCAGGCGGACTGTTCGGGTTCACGACCGTCGTCGTGATGATTCCCGAAAAGAAAATCGGCTTCGCAATCGCCACCAACAGCGAAGAGATCGAGCTGCGTTACGGCCTGATGTACGAACTGATTGACCATTATCTCGGATTGCCCAAGCAGGATTGGCCGACGCGTTTCAGCACATTCAAGAAGCAACGGATCGCGGCGGCCGAGGAGGCTGTGAAGCAAAAGGCGGCCAGCCCCGCCAAGATCGGTCCGTCGCTTTCGCTCGACCGATACGCCGGAGATTATGCGGACATCTGGTATGGCACGCTCCGGATCGGTCGAGACGCAAAAGGTCTGAGCGTCGATTTTACCACCACGCCCGGCATGACCGGGCGGCTCGAGCATTGGCAATATGACAGCTTCATCGCACGCTTCGACGATCCGTCGATCGAGGCGGCGTATTTGGCCTTTGCGCTCGATTCCGATGGCAAGATCACAGCGATCACCGCCAAGCCGGTTTCGCCGATTGCTGATTTCAGCTTTGATTATCAAGATCTGCTGTTCACACCCACGGCCCGGGCATCGAAGAAACCGTGACGAAAGGCTCCCTTGCATGAAACGCTTTGCCATGACCGTCGTAATGCTACTCGCAAGCGCGCCATTGTTCGCGGCATCGGTGGTGCCCGACTTTGACGTCGTGATTCGCGGCGGGACAGTCTTTGATGGATCGGGCGGCGTGCCGCGTAGCGCCGATGTCGCGATCAAGGGAGATCGCATCGTCAAGATTGCGGTCCGTATCAAAGGGCGCGGCAAAACGGAGATTGATGCCACCCGCAAAGCCGTGGCCCCGGGGTTCATCAACATGCTTGCACACCCGGAAGAAAGCTTGCTCGCCGACGGGCGCGCACTGTCCGATCTGGCGCAGGGTGTCACGCTGGAAGTGATGGGCGAAATCTCGATGGGTCCGCTTTCGGACGCGATGAAGGCGGAACTGACCGAGCAGCAGAGCGACATCCGCTTCACCATCGACTGGACGACGCTCGGACAATATCTTGAAAAACTCGAGAAGAAGGGCATCGCCCCCAATATCGCATCGTTCGTGGGCGCAGGCACGGTACGGCAGAATATACTGGGTTCGGGCGACGTCCAACCCACGCCCGATCAGCTCGTGAAGATGGAGGGCCTCGTCCGCAACGCAATGGAGGAAGGTGCGCTGGGGCTGACCGATGCCTTGATTTACGCACCCGCCACGTTCGCCAAAACGCCCGAACTTGTTGCTCTGGCACAGGTCTCTGCGCAGTGCGGGGGCATCTACACCGTGCATATGCGCAGCGAGGGCGACCGGCTGGAACAGGCAATTCAGGAAACCATCGACATCGCCGAAGCGTCTGGCGCTCCGGCGGAAATCTTTCATTTCAAGCAAGCCGGACGAGCCAACTGGCCGAAATTCGATGCAGCGGTGGCGATGATTGAGGCGGCGCGTTCGCGCGGCATCCGGATCAGCGCAAACATGTATACCTACACGGCGGGTGCGACCGGTCTCGACGCGGCGATGCCTTCATGGGTGCAGGCCGACGGGATACAAGCTTGGATCGCGCGGCTGAAAGATCCTGCAACGCGTGCCAGGGTAAAGGCGGAGATGTCCGATCCGCATCCGGCGACGTGGGAAAACCTCTACGCTGGCGCAGGCGCTGAAGGCATGCTTCTGCTTGCCTTCAAAAACCCGGCGCTCAAGCCGCTGACCGGCAAGACGCTTGCCGAGGTTGCAAAAATGCGCGGCAAGAGCCCGGAAGAAACTGCCATGGACCTGGTGGTCGAGGACGGAACGCGGGTTGGCGTCGCCTATTTCCTGATGAGTGAGGAAAATGTGCGTAAGGGCATACGTCTTCCATGGATGAGCTTCGGTTCGGACGAAGCGGCGCCTGCGCCGGAGGGTGCGTTCCTGCTCGCGAAGAACCATCCTCGCGCTTATGGTAATTTCGCCCGGGTGCTGGGCCACTATGTGCGCGACACAAAAGACATCACTTTGCCCGAGGCGATCCGTCGATTGACCAGTCTTCCGGCAGACAATCTGTCGCTTGCCGATCGCGGGCGGCTTAAGACGGGATACTTCGCCGATGTCGTCGTGTTCGATCCTGCGACCATTGACGACCATGCAACATATGACGCACCGGCCCAGCTTGCGACAGGCGTGGAACAAGTGATCGTCAACGGGCGCTTTGCGCTTCGCGACGGATTGGCTACAGGCGCTTCAACCGGTCGCGTGGTGCATGGTCGCGCCTGGACCGGTGTCAAATCGGGCGGTTGCCGGCGGTCGGCTGCGGATTGGAACCGGGATTCGGCACCGCGCCTTAACCCATAGGATATCGCGACGCGGCTCTTGGCCTGTTTCAAAACCGCACTGACGTTGATATTTAACAACTACCGAGCGATCACCGCTCGCCGAATGCCTATAAGGTCAACTCTTGACGAGCTCGCTCCGGCTGCACAAAGCCAAGCACCAAAAGCCCTGCGGCGAGGAGCCCCGAAAGCGGCAGCAGCCCCACCCGTTGCGTTCCGCTGGCATCGGTCGCCAGTTGGACAAGCAATGGCCCGAGCCACATCGTTGCCGTGCCCGCGATGACGAACAGACCGAAGAAAACACCGATCTTGTCCGCAGGAACCACGCGCGTGAGCATGGTGCGGCTCGACGAATAGGCAGCGGTGACGGTTACCGCGCCGAGAAACCCGCACGCGATCAATCCCCATTCGGGCGCGGTGCGGAAGATCGGCCCGGCCCACAGCGGCGCATGAGCGGAAGGATCGTAGGCCATGTAGAGCAGGCTGTTCGGCGTGTTGCCGAGCGAGAGCAGTTGCGAGACGATCACGCCGACCAGTTCTACTGTGAGCGCGCGCTTGGGGCCAAGGCTGGCATCGAGCCAACCCGCCGCCAGCCCGCCAAAGACGGAGAAGATGCTCAGAAGCATGCCGTAAGCGAGCAGTTCCAGCGAACGCCACCCCATCACACCTGCCGCATAGACACCCGTAAAGATCAGGATACCCGTCAGCCCGTCTGTGAACAGCATACGCGCGCCGAGATAAGTCAGCGCATCGCGGTGCCCGCGGGCTTCGGCAAACAGTGACCTGAGGTCGGCGAGCCCCAAGCGGAGCGCGCGACCGAAACGAACACCGGTCGCGGGAACGTCAGCCACGTTGCGCAGCAGCGGCAGCACGCCCAGCACCAGCAGGATAGCGACGATCGGCGCGACAACGCGGTCGGTCTCATGGCTCGCGGCATCGAGGCCGAAAAGCGGTTGCGCGGGCACGAAGCTCCAATCGACTTTGCCCGGCAACGCGAATCCCCACATCACAAATGCTAGCATGAGAACCGACACAAGGTTGCCTAGGGCAAGCGCGAGGCCTGATGAAGCGCCCGCGCGCTCCATGCCTGCAGCAGGGATGAGCAGCGCGTTGTGCAGCGTTTCGGTTGCGGCGAACAGCACGCTCAAAACCGCCAGCAGCGCAATGATCGCAGGCACGCTCAATCCCGTGCCGCCGGGCGTCGCCCACCACAGCAGCGCAACAAGCGGTGCCATAAGTGCGACGGTACCTGCCAGCCAGGGCTTCCTTCGCCCCATGCGGTCGACCGTCGCGCCGAGCAGAGGCGCAGTCAGCATCACCGCCCAACCGGCATATTTGCCTCCCGCCGCAACCAGGCTTTGCCCCTGCACAGGATCGCCAACTACGACCGTGACCAGATAAGGTACGAAGACATAAATTGTGATCAGGATGACATATGGGTCGCGCCCGCCCTGGAACAGTGCCCATGACCAGATCGATGCGCGCGAAGTCGTTGCGGCGGTCATCCGCCCGCCAGCACAGCGTTCACCAGTTCGGCCGCCTTGCTGTAAGGCGCATGAAACGAGTCGATCATGTCACCCTCGGTTCCGCGCACGAACACGCCGCGCTGGTTCGAGAATTCGCGAAAGCCCTCGATCCCGTGATGTCTCCCCATCCCGCTCATACCCGAGCCGCCGAAACCCATCGACGGCAGCGCGCTTTGCACCGCACAACTATTGACCGACGCGCCACCCGAAGTTGTTGAATCGAGGATGTGGCTTGTCACCGCCGGGTCGTCGCCGAAGACGTAGAGCCCGAGCGGGCGCTCGCCAGCGTTGATACGGGCGATGGCGTCGTCGAGATCGTCGTAGGGTACCACGGGGAGGATGGGGCCAAAAATCTCCTCGGTCATCAATCGTAGATCGTCGGCCGGGTCGAGCACGAGCGAGATGGGCATCCGGCGGGTTTCGCGATCGACCGCGCCGTCGTCGAGCGCGACGATGCGGCTCTGGCGATCGGCGGCTTCATCCAGCAGCGCAGTGATGCGGTCAAGGTGGCGAAGCGAGATGATACCGGTGCAATCGTCGCCCTGAGAATAATCCGGCGCGGCACGGTCCATATATGCGCGCGCCAGCGTGGCGAAGCTGTCGAGGTCAGCGCGAGGAACGAGCGCATAATCGACCGAGACGCACATCTGCCCGTTCTTGATGACCTTAGTACCGATGACCGCATCGACATTTGCAGAGGTCACCGAACCGGGCGTCATCACCACGGGGCACTTGCCACCAAGCTCGAGCGTCACCGGCGTCAGATTGCGCGCTGCGGCCGCCATCACCTGACGCGCGACATTCGAGCTGCCGGTGTAGAGCAAATGATCGAACGGCAGGTCGGAGAATGCACGCGCAAGGTCGAGCCCGCCGACTGCGACATGGACGAGCGACGGATCGAACGTGGCTTTGACCATCTCGCGCAGCAGCTCGGCGCAGGCCGGGGTGTATTCCGAAGGCTTCACCAGCACGCGATTGCCCGCCGCGAGCATCTCAACCATCGGCCCAACCGACAGATCGAACGGGAAGTTCCACGGCACGATGTTCCCGATCACGCCCTTGGGCTGAAAGCGGACATATGCCTCACCATTGCCGAACATCGCCGGGTCGGTGTGGCGAACCGATGGTGCCATCCATTCTTCGAGGTGCTCGAGCACATATTGCGCGCGACCGACGACCCCGAGCACCTCGATCAGGTCGGAGGCGGGCACCGGATGCGCGCCAAAATCGGCGGCAATCGCCGCGCTGATCCGTTCGCGATTAGCGATCATCATGGCGATCAGTGCCTGCAATCGCGCCGTTCGCTCGGCCATACTCGGATTGCGGTCGTGCGCGAAAGCCGCGCGTTGTGCCTCGAAGGCGGGATGCAGTGCAGCTATTGCGTCCTTGTCGTCCTCAACGACGGCGACAGGATTTTCTAGGATCGACATTGGCTGGTCCTCTCTATTTGTGTGCGGCATTCACTGAGAAGAAGGCCGCACACCGCACGGCTCTCCGGGCAGAATATCTTACGAAACGAAACCGAACATCTGCGCACGTTCATCGCGTACGCGTTCGGGAAAGCTCGTCGCCTCGATGTCGAAATCGATGAGTTCGGCAGGCACGTACCAGTGCAGCCTGTTCTCATGATAGGCGGCCCATGCAGCATCGGCGACTTCGGCTGCAGGCGTAATCCGCCACATGCCTTCTTTGGGCGCCATCGCGCGCATCTGATCTCCGAGGATAGGCGTATCGATCAGGCCGGGAAGCAGGTCTGCGGCGCGCACGCCGAAACGCATGAACTCGACCGACAGCGCTTCGGTCAGCCCCCGCACCGCATGTTTGGTCGCCGAATAGACCGCTATCCCGCCAGTGCCCCAGATCGCCGACGACGACGAAGTTGTCAGGCATAACGACCCCGGCGTTGCCTTGAGCAGGGGAACGCCGGCGCGGATGCCGATCATCACGCCGAGCAGGTTGACGTTGATGACCTTCATCACGTCTTCCCACGAAATTTCGTCGAACATCCCTTCGACCGCGATCCCTGCGTTGTTCATCAGCACATCGAGCGAGCCGCCAGTATCGCCGGAAAAAGTTGCGATGGCGGCTTCGAAAGCGGACGCGCTGGTGACATCGAGCAGTGCGAAGCGACCGTTTTCGGCACCAACCTCGGCTTCAAGTGCGTCGAGACCTGCCTGATTGACATCATACGCCCCGACGAACCAGCCTTCGCGCGCAAAGCGCAAAGCGGTTTCGCGTCCCATGCCGGACGCCGCGCCGGTGATGAAGATGGACTTGCGCCCGCCGCTCTTAGTCATGTTCCATTTCCTTGTGTCCGCGCGCATGCGCGCCATTGAGTTCGAGGCCCGCAAAATCGCCGCCCTCGCGCCACTCGCGCAAAAGCTTGATAAACGCGATCGGCCCGGCGCCATAGGGCGCATTCCGGTCCGCGACCGCCGACGCCCGGCCTTCGTTATTGTAGAAGCCCGGTGTGCATTGTTCGAGGAACTTGCGGCGCGATCCGCTCATCCCGAGCACGGTCTCGACCCACTCGGATTCTGCTTCAGCCGTTGCCTCAATCGTCGCTACGTCACGCTTGGCGCACTCGCCAATCAAATAGGCGAGGTGCTTCGACTGTTCGTCGAGCATGTGGGGGAAGTTGACCGACATGCCCGACTGCGAGTGACTGATGACGAAGCAGTTTGGAAAGCCCCGACTGTGCAAACCGTGCAGCGAGATCATGCCATCGGCCCACTTATCGTGCAGCGCTTCACCGCCGACGCCGATGACCTCAAACCCCGAGCGCTTCGAGAAGTCAGTCGATGTCTCGAAGCCAGTGGCGAAGATGAGGCAATCGACCGGATATTCGCGCCCATCGACCACCAGAGCATTCTCGGTGATCCGCTCGACGCCTTTGCCTTGCGTATCAACCAGCTGAACATTGGGGCGATTGAAGCTTTGGAGATATTCGTCGTGGAAACAGGGGCGCTTGCAGAAAAGACTGAACCAAGGCTTCAGGGCATCGGCGGTCGCCGGATCCTCGACTATTGAGCCGACCCGCTCGCGGATCCGCACCATCGTCTCGAGGTCGGCCTGCTCAAGCATCGCACCGGGATCGGCGGTTGGGTCGGCACCGAGCTTGGCGCGCACCGCCTTTGCCAGCACCGTCCAGCCGTCGCCGACGAGGTCCTCGACATGCATGTCGCCTGTGAACTGGCAGGTAAAGCTCTCGATTCGCCTTTGCTGCCAGCCAGGTTCGAGGCTCGCGGCCCAGGCCGCATCGGTCGGCGTATTGTTGCGTGCATCGACCGATGAGGGCGTCCGCTGAAACACCGACAGATGCTTGGCCGATTTCGCGAGCGGCGGGACCGCCTGCACAGCCGTCGCTCCTGTGCCGATGATCGCGACGCGCTTGTCGGCGAGACCGGCCATCGGCTCGGTCGCGCTGCCGCCGGTGTAGGCGTAGTCCCAGCGACTGGTGTGGAAACTCTGTCCCTTGAAGCTTTCGATGCCGGGGATCGCGGGGAGTTTGGGCCGATTGAGCGGCCCCGTCGTCAACACCACGAACTTCGCGCGCATGTCGTCGCCACGATCGGTTTCGACGCGCCAGTTTGCTGCGTCGCCGTCCCACGTCATCCGCGTGACCTGTGTGGAGAAGACCGCCTGGTCGTAGATTCCGAAATGGTCGGCAATCCGCCGGCAATGCTGGCGGATTTCCTCTGCCTTTGAGTAACGCTCTGCGGGCATATAGCCCGTTTCTTCGAGCAGCGGGAAATAGACATAGCTTTCGACATCGCATGCGGAGCCGGGATAGCGATTCCAGTACCAGGTGCCGCCGACGTCGCCGCCGACTTCGACGATGCGAACCTTTTCGACGCCTGCCTCGCGAAGCCGCGCCGCCGTAAGCAGCCCGCCAAACCCGCCTCCGACAATCAATACATCGACCGTATCGGTAAGCGGATCGCGCGGCTGAGGCGTCGTGTAGGGGTCGGCGACGAGATGGCCTAGACCATCCGCGACGTCACGATATTGCCGATCGCTCGCCGCGTCGCGACGCTCGCGCTCCTCGGCATAGCGCGCACGCAACGCCTCGAAATCCGGATCAGCGGCAGCAAAGTTCGTATCTGACAATGGCGATCCCTCGACAATGAGTTTAGCGGCGGCGGGGTTTAAGTTGTAGATAACCATGGTACCGTCAGTCCACAGGCCGGCCTTGCTACAAATTCTAGTCCACGCTAGATTCTAATGCAAGCTAGATTTTTGGGGGCTGTGTCAGTACACGTCCAGCACTTGGCTTACATGCGATAACGAAGGGGCCCGCGACTTGATTACCGAGCCACCAACAAGCACCGAAAGGGGAATCGCGCGGAGCTCGAAATCAGCGGGTAAGCGCGACTCAATTATGCGGGCCGCGATCAAGATCATCAACGAAAAGAGCTACGCTCTCGCCACAATGACAGAGATTGCGGCCAGTCTGAATATGCGTGATGCGGCACTCTATTACTATTTCCCGAACAAGCAGGCGTTGGTTTACGCCTGTCACGTCCAGTCGCTCCAGCGATTCGAAGATTTGCTTGATCGGGCGAGGCGGGACGGCAAAAGTGGCGCAGAACGTCTCGAAATGTTCATTTACCGCATGCTCGACGACTCGCACCGCAATGGCCCGCAGCTGTATTTCGGAGAGCATTCATATCTCGGGGCTGACGAGCGCGACACGATCGACAACTGGGCCGCCTGCCTGACTGGTCACCTCGAGCAATTTCTGAAGGATGGTATCAGGGACGGCAGCGTCGTGACATGCGAGACGCGTCTCGTCGTTCAGCTCTTCTTGGGCATGCTCATCTGGTTGGGCAAATGGGTGCCCTCTGTCGATGGAGTCACGGTCGATCGCCTGATGAGCGCGATTGGTGCCTTCAGCCTGCGCGGGCTTCAGAAGCGCGCGGGCGCGGATGATTATGCCGCACTCAGCAAGGCACGGGAAGCGAAGCGGGGATAGCACAACGGTGCAGTTTTGCGAGGAATGTCGGTTGGCCGCACGATTTGCGACGGCACTCCGCAACTTCGGCGCGCGCCAATGTCCGGCATTCGCGCGATTCGGCGTACTGGCGACGGCTTACCGAGGTTAGCCCCTCCGAACCGGACTGCCCGGATCGTCGGACTTAGCGGCCATAAGGAAACCGATAATCACACCACATGGGGAGCAAAGCCTGTATCGGCGGCTCTCCTATACGCGCCCCAAGTTTTCATAACGATCAGTTCAAATGGCTGGCTCGGCAGCAATTCCTAAACTGCCAAGAAATTGGAATGATTTGATACGCCTATCGGTGATCGAATCTCTTTCCGCCATTCACCAAAATAACGAGAAAGCGGCGATCTAAAGTCGCGGGCTTTCGAGGAATCCGCAAAAACTTCTACACAGTTCCTGCACAGGTCAAAAATGGTCAATTTTTATTAATTGTATCAGTGACTTACCAGCCACCGATATTTTGGTCGGGACGACAGGATTCGAACCTGCGACCCCCACACCCCCAGTGTGATGCGCTACCAGGCTGCGCTACGTCCCGACCGCCGAATCCCCATCGTTGGATTGGTATCCGGAGGCGCGCCATTACGCGCGTCTTTGGGCAAGGGCAAGACAGGCTTGCGTTTGGGTGCATTCTCGTGTGCAGCAACAGTCTATGGCCTTTACCCGCCTCACATTGACCGATTTTCGCAACCATCAGGCGGCCACGCTTGAACCGGGAGAGTTGATCAATGTGCTCACGGGTGAAAATGGGGCAGGCAAGACCAACATTCTCGAGGCTGTGTCCCTGCTTGTTCCGGGGCGGGGCTTAAGAGGCGCCGCGTTGTCGGACATCGGACGCAGCAACGGGCCCGGCGGATTTGCAGTAGCCGGACGATTGGGCGATGTTGATATTGGAACCGGCACGCTTCCAGCAGCGCCCGAACGCCGCGTGGTCCGGATCAACGGAGCGCCATCTTCGGCAAATGCACTTTCAGAATGGCTGTCGATCGTCTGGCTGACACCCGCGATGGATCGGTTGTTGATGGAGGCCGGCGGCGATCGCCGCCGGTTTCTTGATCGGTTGGTGCTGGCGCTGGAACCTGGCCATTCACACCACACCGCCCGCTACGAAGCCGCGATGCGACAGCGCAACCGCCTGCTCGGCGAGGACCGGCGCGCCGATCCCGAATGGCTCGGGGCGCTGGAGACGCAAATGGCCGAGCATGGGGCCGCCATTGCCAAAGCCCGCACGGTCCTGATCGACGCACTCAATCGGCGTATTGCGATCTCTGCGGACGGACCGTTCGCACGGGCAGGGCTGGAACTCGCCGGCTGGCAGGAAACCGGCCACCTTCGCGATGAGCTTGGCCTTGCTCGTGGGCGCGACGCCTCGGCTGGACGGACGCTGTCCGGGCCGCACCGGACCGATCTTGTCGTGACGCATCTCGCCAAGGGCCAGCCGGCAGCGCGCTGTTCAACGGGTGAGCAAAAGGCATTGCTGCTTGGGATCGTGCTGGCCCATGCCGACCTTGTAGCCGAGCAGGCTGGTCGCCGGCCCATCCTTTTGCTTGATGAAGTGGCGGCCCATCTGGATCCCGTTCGACGAGCAGCCCTGTTCGATCGGCTGATTGACGCGGGTGGGCAGGTTTGGATGACCGGAACCGAGCCCGGGCTCTTCATGGGTCTCGGCGGCAGCGTACGCTGGTTTCACGTGGACGACGGTCACGTGTCACCTAAATTCACGGCCCCCCAGGATCCGGAGCAAGAAATGCCTTCGCTTGGGCCCTGAGATTGAGTCCTGCGGTAAAGAGCGGTGTCGCGGAACGTTCAAAGGCACGCGGCGTCATCCCGGCAAAGCGCCTGAATTCGCGCGTCAGGTGAGATTGATCGAAATAGCGCAGGGCTGCCAGTTCCTCGTCGCTGGGCGATGAAAAGCCTCGTATCGCCGTGGCCATGTCAAGAAAGCGACTTCGACGCAGGACAGCCTTGGGGCTCAATCCAAACGTTGCAAGGCAGCGACGTTCGAGTTGCCGGACCGACACCCCAATCTGCGCCGCCGCGCTATCGATCCGGATCGTGCTGTCGCTGCGGGCAATCACGGCGAACGCGGCCATTTGAGCGTCGGGCTGGCGAAGGCCGATCGCATTTAACTGCGCAGAAATGGCCCTTTCCATTGCCGCGACCAGCACCGCGTCCTCGTCGGTTGAGGTGACTTCCTTTGAGAGTCGATCAGCGATGCCACCCCAAGCAGCGGATAGGGGCAGCATTTGATCTGTGTAATCTTGCGCTGTTCTTTCGAACATTGATCGCCATCCACCGGGATGAATTGCAAATCCGGCAACCTTGAACGGACCCTTCACCCTGACGGGCAGTGGAAAGGCGTTTGGGCCAAAGAATACGACGGGCCCGGCGCTCACCCAGTAACCTGGTGCGATTTCCGCCTTCCAGTCCCCACGAATAAGGATACGCACGAATGCAGTTTCGGAGAGCAGGCTATCGGTCAGCGTCAAATCTTCGGGAAGTTGGGCCTCGAACACATAGTGTCGCAAGATATAAGGGGCCAAATCGGATGACGGCGGATAGTTACGCGACAGCATCATGTCCGGGTAGCCTGACGCTCCATTTTTGAAAGCTAATGTGCTTGGGACCACAAATCGCGCGAGCGTGCACGCGATATTTGTTTCGTGGGCAAAAATAATTCAGTCGTCGGCGGGCGCTTTCGTGTCGCGCATATGATCGAGTGCACGTCGCAAGCGCGTCAGCGGCGGCAGAATCGCCGCGAGTTCGGCATTTGTCATCAGGGCCCCAACCACCGGAACCAGAGCGGCACCCGCAACAACGCAGGCCTCGCGCATTGTCCTCCCCTTTTCGGTCAGCGAGACTCGCTTCGCTCGTCCGTCACGAGGATCCGCCTTGATCGCGACGAGCCCCGCCCGCTCCATCCGCGCCAGAGTGCTGGTCATAGTCGGGCGCGTGATCTGGAATGCCGAGGCCAGCTCGGCCGGGGATTTCTCGTCAAGGCCGAGCCGGATGAAATGGTTGAGCACGGTGAATTGCGCCTGAGTCATGCCTTTAGGCAGTGCGCGTTCGAACATTCGGGTCGAAAGCTGGTTGATTATTCCAATCTCGTTGAACAACTGGAATACAGGCGGGTCCGCGCTCATGTCACGATATGGCTTTGCAGTGGCCAACGAGGGGCAGGGTCAACCCGGGGTGCGTGGCCGAGACGGGCGAGCATCTGAAGACGCGCGTCGCCCGAAATGCCGAGCGTCTTGTGCACAGCCACAAAATGGGCCGCCATTTCGGGATATTCCTGCAAGGTTTGGCTAATCGGGTGCATGGCAAGGCCCAATGCCGTAGCGCGCAGATTGGCACGCGCATAGAGGCGGCCAGCTTCGAGCTGGGCGGTACGGTCATTGGTCGGAGTTGCGATCCAGACTACGGCTGGAACAGAGCCATAAGTCTTGACCAATCCATCCAGCCCGATCTTGAATGCGGTGCTGTTCTGATCCGCGATGGCGCTGCGTGAAGTCATCCCCAGCAGCCTAGTCGCTTCTATCATGGGCCCAGACAACGAGATACCGTCGGGATTGGCGTCGATCTCATCATGCCCGATCCGCATCAGCCGCACGCTTTCCATATTTGTGCGGTCGAGCGTCACTTCCCGCGTAATGCCTGCAACCGCAAGGGCACGCAATCTGGACATCAGGCCCACATCTGCGCTGGCATTGACGCCCTCGGCAACAAGTGCGGCTAGCGCGTCGGCGGCAGGCGCTTCAGCCGAATAGACTTCGCGATTGGTCCGACGCGCAGTGATAGCGCCGAACAATAGGTCAGGCCTCACGGAGGCATCGGGCGCAAATGCCAGATGCGCAATCGGGCGGGCGTCGAGACGGGACTGAGGTTGACCTTCCGGGAATGCCGTGACGTCCATTCGCACCCCCCTTTCGGCTGCAGCAATGCGAGCGAGTTCAAGAAAGGTGCCAAACCCGATCAGGATTTGCCGGTCGAACGGATCTGTATCGGGCAACCTTCGGTCAAGATCGCAGGTTATGATAGCATTGTCATTGCCATCAAGCCGTATCAGCCAAGGCTGGCGGTTGTGTGGGTTGGGGGCAAGGATGGCATGCCGAAATGCATCAAGCCGAACATCGGCCATTGGCTTCGGATCAATCTGCCATGGCGCTGTCGCGGTTTGCGGCATCCGTGTCACACGCCAGGTACCAGCCACCGCCACCAGCGCCAACGTTCCGCCCGCGCCAAGGATAAAATTCCGTCTGCTGCCGACCATTTCCGCCTCCGATTAGATATCAAACTATTTAATTAGATATCTAATCATAAGAACATTGTCAAATCGCTCCGTGCGTCGCATTTTCCTTGGGATTTCGGGTTCCCTTCCCTATAGGCTTGGCATGACAGACGATCCCAAGAACACCCCCAACACTTCTGATTACGGTGCCGATTCGATCAAGGTCCTCAAAGGCCTGGATGCGGTGCGAAAACGGCCTGGCATGTATATCGGCGATACCGATGACGGGTCAGGGCTGCACCATATGGTTTTCGAAGTTTCGGACAATGCGATCGATGAGGCGCTTGCCGGTCACTGCGACAAAATCGTCATCACGCTGAACCCCGACGGCTCGGTTTCGGTTGAAGACAATGGACGCGGCATCCCTACCGGAATCCATACGGAAGAAGGTGTCTCGGCGGCCGAAGTGATCATGACCCAGCTTCATGCCGGCGGGAAGTTCGAGAACACGTCGGATGATAATGCCTACAAGGTTTCGGGAGGCCTGCACGGTGTCGGTGTTTCGGTCGTCAATGCACTTTCGATTCGCCTCGACTTGACCATTTGGCGCGATGACGAAGAGCACTACATGCAGTTTGCGCATGGCGATGCGGTGGCACCGCTCAAAATCGTTGGCCCAGCCAATGGCAAGAAAGGAACGCGGGTCACTTTCCTGCCTTCTCCGGAAACCTTCAAAATCATCGAATTCGACTTCGAAAAGCTCGAACATCGCTATCGCGAACTGGCGTTTCTCAATTCGGGCGTCCGCATTTTCCTCGTCGACGCTCGCCATGCCGAACATGTGGAGCATGAGCTTTATTATGAAGGCGGGATCGCGGCCTTCGTCAAATATCTCGATCGCGCCAAGACGCCGCTCTTCCCCGATCCGATTTCAGTTTCGGGCCAACGCGACGGCATCGCCATTGATGTCGCTCTCGAATGGAATGACAGTTATTACGAAAATGTCCTGCCGTTCACCAACAACATCCCCCAGCGCGACGGAGGCACGCATATGGCGGCCTTCCGTGCCGCACTGACCAGAACGCTGAACAACTATGCCGACAAATCGGGACTTCTCAAAAAGGAAAAAGTCACTCTGACCGGGGATGACATGCGCGAAGGTCTGACCGCGATCGTCTCGGTGAAGCTTCCCGATCCAAAATTCTCCTCGCAAACAAAGGACAAGCTGGTTTCGTCGGAGGTTCGCCAGCCGCTTGAAAGCCTGATGGCCGACAAGATGGCCGAATGGCTGGAGGAAAATCCCGCACATGCGCGATCGATCGTGGCAAAGATCATCGATGCCGCCGCGGCACGCGAGGCGGCCAAAAAGGCACGCGAGCTGACCAGGCGCAAGGGTGTGATGGATATCGCCTCATTGCCGGGCAAACTTGCCGATTGCCAGGAACGAGATCCGGCGAAGTCCGAACTGTTCATTGTCGAAGGGGATTCCGCAGGCGGTTCCGCCAAGCAGGGGCGCAATCGTCAAAACCAGGCGATCCTCCCCTTGCGCGGCAAGATCCTGAACGTCGAACGTGCGCGGTTTGACAAGATGCTGTCGTCGCGGGAAATCGGCACGCTGATTCAGGCCATGGGCACTGGCATCGGTCGCGACGATTTCAATCTCGAAAAACTCCGCTACCACAAGATCGTGATCATGACGGACGCCGATGTGGACGGCGCACACATCCGCACGCTGTTGCTGACATTCTTCTATCGGCAAATGCCTGAGATCATAAACGCCGGGCATCTCTTTATCGCCCAGCCGCCGCTCTACAAGGCCGCGCGCGGACGATCCGAAGTCTATCTGAAGGATGATGCCAAGCTTGATGATTTCCTCATCGAAGCGGGCGTCAACCTCTCCGCGCTCGAGACAATGGGTGGCGCGCGGAGCGGCAACGATCTTGCCATGCTCGTGAACCATGCGCGGCGTATGAGAAGCCTGATGCGCTATGTTCCGAAGCGTTATGATCCGGCCATTATCGAAGGATTGGCGCTTGTGGGTGCGCTTGATCCCGAATTGAACGCCGACTTGCGCACCAACGCTGCAAACTTTGCAGCCGAATGGCTGACGCGGGCTGATCCGGAAGCACGCTGGAATGGAGCCGTAAGCGCAGAAGGCGGTTATCATCTCCAGCGGTTGTGGCGTGGCGTGACCGATCACCACATTATCGAAGCAAGCTTCCTCGCGAGCCAAGAGGCGCGTCGACTACACGCACTGGTCGAGGAAGTCGCAGAGAATTACGTTGCTGGCTCAAGGCTGGTGGCAATCGGAAAGGCACCGGCTGTCATCGAGGAGCCTGTAGAGACCGATGGCGATGAAGAGGCGGAAGCGCCCGTCATCGCGTCCAAGGGTACAACCATTTCGCGCCCTTCTGAGCTGCTAGATGCGATCCTCACTACCGGTCGCAAGGGGCTGTCGATCAGCCGCTACAAGGGGCTGGGCGAAATGAATGCCGAACAGCTTTGGGAAACCACGCTTGATCCTGATAACCGCTCGCTCCTCCGCGTCGAAATCGCGCAGGCCGATTTGGCGGACGAGATTTTCACCCAGTTGATGGGCGATGTCGTCGAGCCAAGACGGGAATTCATCCAGGAAAATGCGCTGAATGTGGCTAACCTGGATGTTTGACGCGTAACCGATCTTCCCCCCTTCCCCAAGCGACGATCCCACTCTAAGGCAGCGGCGCACCGGGTAGGAATGGGGACGCGCATGAAACTTTTGACCGGCAATTCGAACCCGCCGCTGGCCAAGGCGATTGCCGATTACCTTGATCTGCCGCTGACGGAAGCAAGCGTGCGCCGTTTTGCAGATGAGGAAGTCTTCGTCGAAATTCACGAAAATGTTCGCGGCGAGGATGTATTCGTCATCCAGTCGACCAGTTTTCCGGCAAACGACAATCTTATGGAACTCCTGATCATGATTGATGCGCTGCGCCGCGCTTCGGCCAGGCGGATCACGGCGGTCGTTCCCTATTTCGGTTATGCGCGGCAAGACCGGAAGCCCGGTCCGCGCACCCCTATTTCGGCCAAGCTCGTTGCCAATATCATCACCACAGCAGGAGCAAACCGCGTCCTTTCGGTCGATCTACATGCCGGACAGATCCAGGGTTTCTTCGATATCCCGACAGACAATCTCTATGGTGCGCCGGTCATGTCGGCCGACATACAGGCGCGGTTCGGTGACAAGAACATTATGGTTGTCTCTCCCGATGTTGGCGGCGTTGTTCGCGCACGGGCACTCGCCAAACGTCTCGACAATGCTCCACTGGCGATTGTCGACAAGCGTCGCGAACGTGCCGGTGAAAGCGAAGTCATGAATATCATCGGCGACGTGGAAGGGCGCTTTTGCATCCTGATCGATGATATTGTCGATTCAGCGGGAACTTTGTGCAACGCGGCCGGAGCATTGAAGGCCGCAGGAGCCGCAGACGTGGTTGCGTATTGCACCCACGGCGTGCTTTCGGGCGGCGCCGTTGCGCGAGTCGAGGGATCACAATTGGCCGAACTCGTGATCACCGATTCGATCATCGCACCCGATTCGGTCGCCGAAGCAAAGAAGGTTCGGCTGTTGACGATCGCTCCGCTGGTTGGTGAAGCCATAAAGCGGATTGCTGACGAAAGCTCGGTTTCCAGCCTTTGGGATTGATGGCGAGCGAAGGAGCTCTGGCCGTTTAGGCAATCCCCCGTATCTCGCGCAAATCCGCCAAAAAACCAAAAAAAGACCCCGGAGTTACCCGGGGCCTTTGGATTACGTGCTCGAACTTCGTACCTGCCTTACGGCCTGCCGAAGAATCCGTCGAGCCAAGCCCAAAAACTGCGGGTCGGCTTCTGCACCTTAGCTTTTTTTGACATGACTAAAACCCTCTGACTGCAGGCGAAGAAGGCGAAATCCCTCTTACCGAATCAGATGGTTAACAGAAAATTTACCATGATGCAATTTTATGGTTAATGAATTGCTTCGATTGTGGTTGTATCGAATTGAATCGATTCACTTATCTCGGTGATGATGGTCGAAGAATCCCCGTAGCGTTGACTGGGCAAACGAGGAAAGGATCAGCCTTGATTGGCCGCGCGTCTGTCTTGCGAGAGGATTTGTTCAGCGAGGGTCGCAAAGACAACAGGCTTCCCGACCAGATAGCCTTGGACGGTATCGCAACCAAGCCGAGCCAGCGCGTGAAGTACTGCCGGTGTTTCCACGCCTTCGGCCACAACTTTTCGGCCAAGCGAATGGACCATTTCAATTGTCGAGCCGACGAGGATCAGGTCTTCCGGGTTGGTGTCGATATCGGCAACGAACTGTTTATCGATCTTCACTTCGTGCGAGGGAAGTATCTTCAGATAATCGAGAGTGGCGTTGCCCGTGCCGTAATCGTCGATCGATACGCGAATACCATGGTCGATCAACGTACGCATCATCGCGATGCCCGCACCATTGCGATCAAGCTTTCCGGTCTCGGTAATTTCCAGGATCAACTGTGATGGCGGGAAATCATGTTTCTTCAGGACTTGATCGACGAACATCAAAAGATCGGGTTTTTGGAGCAATTGCACTGAAAGATTGACTGCAATCGCAAAATCGACGCCCTGAGCACGCAGCTTGGCCGCCGCGGCGATGGCTTGCTCGAGTACGAAGCCGGTCAGTTTCTCAATGCGATTGTGCTTCTCGGCGACCGATATGAAATCGTCCGGTCCAATCAGCCCACGCTCTGGGTGAGTCCAGCGAACCAGTGCTTCCGCTCCGATGATACGGTTGGCCTTGATATCGAGCTTGGGCTGGTAGGCCACCCAAACCTCACCATTATCAACAGCAAGATCAAGTCGACTGAGCAGTGATAATTGCCATGCAGCCTCATGAAGCCTTTCAGGATCGTAGAATTTCCAAATGTCGTTACCGCGCGCAGCCTCTTCGGCACAAAGCATTGCGCTTCCGATTCGGCTTGTCATCGGGCGCTGATGATCAGCGTCAACGCCGAAGGAGATCGAAATGTCGATCTCGCGCTCACCGATCGGCAGCGCGGTGCTCAGGATCGCCTTCAGCCCCTCGAGATGATGGGCGAGATCTTCTCCCATTGGCAGCAAGGTGAACCAGAGCAGCGTATCCTCGCTGTGGAAAATCTCTCCATCATCACCGCTCAACGCGACGCGACGGCGGATCTCGTCAAGCACGGCGCGTTCGACAAGTTGATCGAAGCTGGCAGCAATTTCTGAATAGTTCCGTATCTTGAGCGCGATCAGCGTAGCTGCACGCTTGTTACCGGCATACCGAAGCGCGGCGAGGTTTGGCAGACCCGAAACGATATTGGTCTGGCTACTTCTGAGCACACGCCGCAGAGTCATGGCGCGATAGGCGATAATCGCAAATAGAAGCGCGCCCGGCACGACGTCGACAGTGATAAGGTGTTCGTCGAGATAGATTGGCAACGCACCGAGCAGCACAATAGCTGCACCGACTGTCAGCCCGATCATGAGAGTGCGGCGTGCATATAGCTGGACGAGCGCCAGCCCAAGTCCTGTAAAAAAGGCAGGGAGCCACCCCCAATAGTCAGGAATTCCGCGTCTTAGTGTTTCTGCACCAATTACATGGAAATATACGCCAGGGAGCCAGCCTTGCGAGACAATATGATGCATGTCGTTCGCCGATGCAGCGGTTGGGCCGATCACCACATCCTTCCCGGCTATCATTTCGCGCGGAACAGCTTTCCGAGCCACGTCAGCGAAACTGACCGTCGGAATCGACAGCGCCTGAATCGCCCAATCTGGCCGATAATTGTCAGTTCTGACAAGATCCCTGCCGGCCAGAACAGAGGACATTGATCGGATTCGCCTGCCTTGCATTTCTCCATTGAACGGTAGTCTGGCCGAAAGTCCGAACGGCGTAGTTTTTCCATTCAACGAGGTTACGCCAGTGGCTCGAAGGAACTCCGGTCTTGGAGCGATTTCAATATTCTTGCCGGTCGTCGGATCCTTTGGATTCATTGTGCCAAGGAAAACCCGACCACGATGTCGAGCTAGCGTAGCAGCAAACTGCGCATCCTCGCGGGCAGAAGTAGGATCGGAATACGCGCGATCGAAAAATACACGTTTGGCACCCAACGCGAACAACGTATCTATTGCTTCGCCATCGAAATGACGAGGGAAGTCAAGACCACCCAATTCGGTTGTTGTTCGATAATCAACGCCAACGACGACGACATCAATGGTGGCCTTGCGGCTCCGCGCAACGTCCCGGCCGGCCTGAATCAGGTCTTCAAGCGGTTGACCGAATTCGATTACGCCACAAATCAGGGAAATCAGGGTTGCCCATAGCAGTATCGAAAACCGCCGATCCCGATTGGTTGCAGTGCCGCCCGAATTCTTGCGCGATTTCCTCCAGATCATGACAACGCAACCCGCGCGTCAGGGTTCCCGACCACGAAGAGCCGTGCCGACCGATCAGGACGCTCACGTCCCCAAAATTCAAACCCTGCTGGCAAGGAAGAATGCCTCTCAACAATCCGCTGCAAATTTGCTCATTTTCCGCAGGCTGGAGTTTACGCGCGAGAGGCAAACAAATGGTTAGCGTGGGGCAAAGCATTTCAAGACCGTGCAATGGTCGGCAATCGCCCGGTTTTCGGCCAACACACGAAGCGCGACGATCATGCCTTTCAGCGAATCAAACTGTCCCCAAAAACGCCAACTTCCACGTTCGAGAATTCGCGGCTAATGCTCGGCCATCATGTCCGAACAATCGCCTCTCGACGCCTTCAAATCCGTGCTGACCGGCACTGCCCGGGCCATGGCACATGAACCGGAAGTTGAACTGGCCTTCACTGCCGATGCTCCGTCCCAAAGCGGCAAGAATTTTCGTGTGCCAATGCCCGGAAGATCTCTGCCAGCTGACCAGGTCGCGGAAGCACGCGGATTTGCCGACGGCATGGCGTTGCGCCTGCGCCATCACAATGATGCGATCCACGCAGCCAACCGTCCCGGTGATCCGACGGCCGGGGCGGTTTTTGATGCGATCGAGGCCGCGCGCGTCGAAGCGCTGGGGGCAAAAGCCATGGCCGGGGTGCGTGCAAACCTGACGCATGCACTTGAAATGCGAATGCGTTCAGACCCGATTGCGCGGGCGCAAGCAGCTGATGAAGTGCCGCTTTCCTCGGCGATAGGGCTGCTTGTCCGCGAGCGCCTGACGGGCGATGCGCCCCCGGATTCTGCCCTCTCCGGCCTCGAAATGGTGCGCAGCTGGATCGAGGAAAAAGGCGGGTCAGACCTCGACGCGCTCGGCCTTGCACTGGACGACCAGTCCACCTTTGCCGCGCTTGCGCAGAAACTGCTCGCCGATTTGGAACTGATCAATTCCGCCGACGAATTCGACCCCAATGAAGAGGGGAGCGACGAGGAGTCGGACGATAATGACGGGTCCGATCAAAGCCAGGAAGAGGGCGAAGAGGGTGATTCCCAGGCGCAGATGGAGGCGCGTGCCGAGGCCGGCGAAGGCGACGCCGAAGAAGGAAGCGACCAGGAAATAGAGTCTGACGCTGACATGGAAGCCGATGGCGAACCGGGGGAAGAAGGCGAAGAAGGCATGATGCCGGTGCGGCCCAACCGGCCGCTTTCAGACATGCCGCCCGGTTTCGACTACAAGCCATGGACCGAGCAGTTTGACGAAGTCATCGCAGCGACCGACCTGTGCGATGAGGATGAACTGACCCGACTGCGCGCCTATCTCGACCAGCAACTGATCCATTTGCAGGGCGCTGTGACCAAACTCGCCAATCGCCTTCAGCGGCGCTTGATGGCGCAGCAGAACCGGAGCTGGGATTTCGATCAGGAAGAAGGGATTCTCGACGCTGCGCGGCTTGCCCGGATTGTGACACAG
>JANLST010000376.1:0-1978 GCA_031362505.1 Sphingomonadales bacterium | reverse complement strand
ATCAGGAACGCGCGCGGTGGCGATCATCCAGATCCGGTCAAAGCCGCATTGATTGCCGCGCAGAATGGCGCGAACGGAATCACTGCGCATCTGCGCGAGGATCGCCGTCATATCCGCGATGACGATCTCGCCCGCTTGATGGACGCACTCACGATCCCGCTCAATCTCGAAATGGCCGCCACTGACGAGATGGTCGAAATCGCGCTCCGTCACAAACCCCATGCCGCCTGCATTGTGCCCGAGCGACGTGAAGAACGCACAACCGAGGGCGGGCTGGACGCCGCTGGCCAGGACAATCACCTGATGCCGTTCGTTGAAAAGCTGCTTGCGGCGAAGATCAGGGTCAGCCTGTTCATTGAACCTGACCCTCGGCAGATTGAAGCTGCAATGCGACTCAAGGTCCCCGTCGTCGAATTTCATACTGGCCGTTATGCTCATCTTGAGGGGCTGGCGCAGGCAGAGGAGCTTCGGCGGACTGCCGATGCAGCTGCGCTCGCGAGCAAAAATGGTATCGAGCCGCATGCTGGCCATGGCCTCACTTTCGAAAATGTCATCCCGGTTGCCGCCATTCCCCAGATCGCCGAATTGAATATCGGTCATTTCCTGATCGGAGAGGCAATTTTTGGGGGACTCGCGGAGAGTGTTGCGCGCATGCGTTCGTTGATGGACTCTGCGCGATGATCGTCGGGCTCGGCTCCGACCTTTGCAATATCGAGCGAATCGAGAAATCCCTGGAGCGCTTCGGCGAGCGTTTCGAACAACGCGTATTTACCGAGATCGAGCGTGCCAAGGCCGCGCGGCGTCCGTTTACCAAGGCCGGTACCTATGCCAAGCGATTCGCGGCCAAGGAGGCATTTTCTAAGGCCGTCGGTACGGGTTTCAAAGCAGGTGTGTTCATGAAAGACATCGGCGTGGTCAACGCTCCGTCCGGCGCTCCCACATTGGCACTCACCGGAGGCGCACGGGCGAGGCTTGACGCGTTGATTCCCGAGGGCCATGCGGCGAATATTCATCTGACGCTCACCGATGACCATCCATGGGCGCAGGCCTTTGTGATCATTGAAGCACTACCAAACCCGAAAGACTGACCCTCGTGACCGAAATGACAGACACCGTGACTGAAACGACTCCCGTCCCGACGGCTCAGAAAGCAAAAGTGGACTGGTGGGCAGAGGCAAAGGGCGTGTTCTGGCTGGTGCTGGCTGTGCTGGGCTTTCATAGCTTTATCGCCAAGCCTTTCTACATTCCGTCAGAGTCGATGATGCCAGGATTGTTGGTCGGCGATCGGCTGGTTGTAACGAAATATCCCTATGGCTGGTCGTTTGTCTCACCGACATTCCACCTTCTTCCATTCATGAAAGGCCGGGTTTGGGGCAAGCTGCCTGAGCGCGGCGACGTGGTGATTGCGGCGCCTCCGGGCGTCAAGGAAGACTATATCAAACGCGTAATCGGCCTGCCGGGCGATCGGCTCGAAGTCCGTAACGGTACGGTCATTCTGAACGGCGTGCCCGTCAAACGTGATCCCGTGAAGCAGGTTTTGATCCCCGTCGACGCCAATGCCCCTTGTAGCGCGTCGGAATATCCCGGCCTCAAGGTGATTGCGCGTGATGGCAACGAATATTGCCAGATGCCATTCGTTCGCGAAACGCTGCCCAATGGCCGCAGTTACGATACGATTGATCTTGGATATCGCTATGACTCGGATGATTATCGCGCGATTGTGATCCCCGAAGGGCATGTGTTCCTGATGGGTGACAATCGGGATCGTTCGGCCGACAGCCGTTTTGCGGTCGAGGATCGCGGTCTCGGGGGGCCGGTTCCATGGGAAAATATTGGGGGCAGGGCGGAATTCATAACATTTTCGCTCGATGGCACGACGAAATTATGGAACCCGCTGTCCTGGTTCACGGCTCTTCGCCCAAGCCGCGCGGGAACCAGCCTGCATCCGAAACAGGCTGAGTAACGGTGGTTGACCATA
>JANLST010000372.1:0-3449 GCA_031362505.1 Sphingomonadales bacterium | reverse complement strand
CACCGGGAAGCTGTCCACCCTCACCGGGCTTTGCACCCTGCGCCATCTTGATCTGGATATCATCGGCATTGACGAGATATTCGGTCGTCACACCGAAGCGGCCGCTCGCAACCTGCTTGATCGCCGAGCGCATTGAATCGCCGTTCGCCATCGGCGTGAAACGATCGGATTCCTCACCGCCTTCACCGGTATTCGAGCGTGCGCCGATCCGGTTCATCGCGATGGCAAGAGTCGTATGGGCCTCGCGGCTTATCGAACCAAAACTCATCGCGCCTGTCGCAAATCGTTTCACGATCGCATTGGCGGGTTCGACTTCGCTGATGTCGATCGGAACCTCAGCTTTTTTTAGCTCCATCAATCCACGAATGGTAAGCAGGCGCTCACTCTGTTCGTTGATCGATTTCGAAAATTCGGCATAGTTTTTGGGGTCATTGCCGCGCACGGCATGCTGCAGGTTTGCCACATTGGCAGGCGTCCATGCATGTTCTTCGCCCCGAACGCGGTAGCCATAGATGCCACCTGCATCGAGCATGTTTCTGTAGATCGGGTTTTCACCATAGGCGGCCGAATGGCGCCGAACCGTCTCTTCAGCAATCTCGGGCAGACCCGCGCCCTCGATGGTCGTCGCGGTTCCGGTAAAGTATTTTTCGACAAACGCTGATGTCAGGCCGATCGCATCAAAAATCTGCGCGCCGCAATACGACTGGTAGGTCGAAATGCCCATCTTCGACATGACCTTGAGGATGCCCTTCCCGACAGCCTTGATATAGTTTTTCTGCACATCATGCATGGAAAGCGGAAGGCCTCGTCGCTGACGGTTCTCCTCAAGCGTTTCAAATGCGACGTAGGGATTGACCGCTTCGGCACCATAACCGGCCAGTGCGCAGAAGTGATGGACCTCGCGCGCTTCGCCGGTTTCGACGACAAGCCCGGTTTGCATCCTCAGTCCCTGGCGGACAAGATGGTGATGAACCGCAGCTGTCGCCAACAGCGCAGGCATTGCAATCCTGTCGGGGCCCTGCGCACGATCCGAAAGGACCAGAATGTTCCGATCCGCGAGAACGGCTTCGGTTGCCGCCCAGCACATTTCCTTGAGCGCCAGTTCAAGTCCAGCCGCGCCGCTTTTCGCATCCCAGGTGATGTCGATTGTTTCGGTTCGAAAGGCTCCATCAAGCGCTTCCTCGACCGAGCGGATTTTTTCCAGATCGGCGTTGGTCAGAACAGGCTGATCGACTTCGAGTCGCTTGTGGGTGCCCGCTTCATGACCAAGAAGGTTCGGGCGCGGGCCAATCATTGACACCAGCGACATGACCAATTCCTCACGGATCGGATCGATCGGCGGGTTCGTGACCTGGGCAAAATTCTGTTTGAAATAATCGTAGAGCAGGCGCGGGCGAGCGGAGAGCACGGCAATAGGCGTATCGGTGCCCATCGATCCAATGGGATCTTCGCCGTTGGTCGCCATTGGTTCGAGGAACCTGACGATATCCTCCTGCGAGTAGCCGAAAGCCTTCTGGCGATCGAGCAAGGCCGTCGGATCGTTGGCGATAGATGCGTCGCTCACTTCGACTTCGCCAAGATCCTTGAGCTTGTACTGTGCGGCCTCAAGCCATTTGGCATAGGGTTCGGCAGCCGCAAGATCCGCCTTGATTTCCTCGTCCTCGATGATGCGCCCCTGCTCGGTGTCAATGAGCAGCATCTTGCCCGGCTGGAGCCGCCATTTGCGGACGATATTGTCTTCCTTGACGGGAAGGACGCCCGATTCAGAGGCCATGATGACATGATCATCATCGGTGACACAAAAGCGAGCGGGCCTCAGTCCGTTGCGGTCAAGCGTGGCACCAATCTGGCGACCATCGGTAAAGGCAACCGCAGCTGGACCATCCCAAGGTTCCATCAACGCCGCATGGTATTCATAGAAAGCCTTGCGCCCGGCATCCATCATCGGATTGCCGGCCCAGGCCTCAGGGATCAACATCATGATCGCGTGGGCCAGCGAATAACCGCCCGCGAGCAGAAGTTCGAGCGCATTATCGAGGCAGGCCGTGTCTGATTGACCGTGCGGAATCAGCGGCCACATCTTGTCCAGGTCAGGCCCGATCAGGTCCGACTCCATCGAGCGCCTGCGCGCATTCATCCAGTTCACATTACCGCGTACCGTATTGATCTCGCCGTTGTGCGCGATGTAGCGGTAAGGGTGCGCGAGCTTCCAGGATGGGAAGGTATTGGTCGAGAACCGCTGGTGGACCAAGGCAAGCGCAGACATCGTCAGCGGATTTTGCAGATCCTTGTAAAAACTTCCGACCTGCCCGGCCAGCAACAGACCCTTGTAGACAATTGTCCGTGAAGAGAAGGAGGGCATGTAAAGTTCGGTCAAACCCGGCAGATCGTGTTTCTCGGCAAGCGCTGCGAGCGGATTTTGGGCCTGTTTGCGCAGCGCAAGCAACTTTCTTTCAAATGCATCCTGATTCGGGGTCGATTCGCCCCGCGCAATGATCGCCTGGCGAATCATCGGCATTTGTTCGAGAACGGCTTTTCCAAGCCCTGCAGGATCGACCGGAACATCGCGCCAGCCGAGCAGGATCTGGCCTTCCTTTGCGATGAAGCCCTCGAAATGTGCAACCGCAAACCGGCGCGCCGCTTGATCGCGAGGCAGGAAACACATGGCGACGGCATAGTCACCACTCGCTGGCAGGATTACGCTCACTGAATCCGCCCAATCCCGCAGCAAAGCGTCCGGAATCTGGATCAAAAGCCCAGCGCCGTCACCCAACAACGGATCCGCACCAACCGCCCCGCGATGATCGAGATTGACCAGAATTTCGAGGCCGCGTTGAACCGTCGTGTGCGTCTTTACGCCTTTGATGTTCGCGACAAAGCCCACGCCGCATGCATCATGCTCGTGTCTGGGGTCATACAATCCTTGCTTCGGCGGATAACTCATCCGGCGCGGTTTCCTTCACCATCCATGCAGAATAAAATGCGCGGTAGACCGAAATTCGCGTAATTTGAAGCCATGAATGTCGTTGGCCAGGCAATGAATCTTGCACCGCGGGAAAGCCGACATTTCGAGCGCGATGAGCGATCCTAGTCCACGTCGATGCTCGGTGAGCCGATATTGCCGTGCGCCACGCCGCCATCAACGGTGATGGTATCGCCTACGACGTAGTTTCCGGCGTTGCTGGCCAGATAGATGGCCGCCGCCGCCATATCTTCGGGCATGCCGATCCGCTTGTTGGGAATGTTTTTCGCCACAGCATCGCCATGGTCGCGCGCGGCCCGGTTCATGTCGGAGGCAAAAGCGCCAGGCGCGATTGACGTCACATTGATCTGGTCACGGATCAACCGGGCAGCCAGGCGTTTGGTCAAATAGATCATCCCGGATTTTGATGCGTGATAGCTGTAGGTTTCCCAGGGATTGAGTCGAATGCCGTCAATCGACGTAATGT
>JANLST010000370.1:0-9034 GCA_031362505.1 Sphingomonadales bacterium | reverse complement strand
TTTGGGGATTGGAAAGCGCCGCCCGGGGTCGCACCGGCCAAGAACTTCAGTGCAACAATTCCTGCGCCACGTCCGCGTATTGTCCTGATCGACCGCCCGAACGCTCCGCAATCGACTATTTCCGCGGGGCTTGTTCTAAATCAGACAGGCCGGGATGATCTTGTGAGCCTAAGGGCCGCGAACGATGTTTTTGGAGGGTCATTCCTCTCACGGATCAATACCGACCTCCGGGAAACCAAGGGCTGGTCATATGGTGTATCCAGTCGTGTGGGATCCGAGGAGAATCGGGTTTCGTTCAAGATCGGTGCGCCGGTCCAGGCCGATCGTACCGGAGACTCGATCCGAGCATTGCAATCGCAACTGGCCGATTTTTCGGGCAAGAGCGGGATCACTGCGGCCGAGCTTGAACGGACCGTCAATGGAGACATTCGCGAACTGCCTGGCAGCTTTGAAACGTCAGGGGCAGTGCTCGGCAGCATCCAGCGAATCGTTACGCTTGGCCGTCCTGACAATTACTATGAAGCCTTGCCGAAAAAATATCTGGCGATGACCGCAAATGGCCTTGATCAAGATTTCCGTAAGGTCATCGATCCAAAATCATTCATTTGGATTGTTGTTGGAGATGCGAAGAAGGTACGTTCACAGCTTGACGGCCTTGGCCTGCCAGTTGAAGAGATGAAGATGCCCGCAACGAATTGAGACGGTGCGGCAAAGAAGGAGATTATGATGTCCGTTGCAGGTTCTTATGAATGCGTGACCAAGACCCCGATGGGAGACCAGAAATCGGTCCTGACAGTGAATGTTGATGGCGATAGCTGGACAGGAACAAATGCCGGTGCACAAGGCTCGCTCGATGTTTATGACGGAAAGGTCGAAGGCAATACTTTGACCTGGAAAATGAACATGACCGTTCCGATGCCAATGACACTCGAAGGCACCGCAACCGTTGATGGCGATGCGATCAACGGGAGCGTGAAAGCTGGCATGTTTGGCTCGATGCCTTTGTCTGGAACGCGCCAGTCCTAAACGATTCGGGTGATATGCCCCATTTTGCGGCCCGGCCGTGCCTCATGCTTTCCGTAAAGATGAAGGTGCGCGCCGGGATCGCTTGCCAGCGCCAGCCAATTGTCCGCGTCATGCCCGATCAGGTTGAGCATCTCTATTTTTGAACCTCTGAGGTTGGTCGCGCCGAGTGGAAGCCCGACGACAGCACGGATGTGGTTTTCGAACTGCGACGTTGCTGCACCTTCGATTGTCCAGTGTCCCGAATTGTGGACGCGGGGTGCCATCTCGTTGAACACCGGGCCATCGGCACTCGCGAAGAACTCAATCGCGAAGACCCCTATATAGTCCAATCGCTCGGCAATCCTGCGGGCAAGTGCCCGGGCGGCGGGGAGTTGCTGACGAACAATATCAGACGCCGGGACGGTCGATGTCGCGAGTATACCATCCTTGTGGACGTTTTCGGGCGCGTCCCAAAATAGCACACTTCCGGTCTGATCGC
Organism: Sphingomonadales bacterium; assembly: GCA_031362505.1. Classification (GTDB taxonomy): domain Bacteria; phylum Pseudomonadota; class Alphaproteobacteria; order Sphingomonadales; family Sphingomonadaceae; genus Aquisediminimonas. Next base: position 7,530 of record JANLST010000370.1, on the reverse strand, counting down.
GCGCAACAATCAATGAGAATTCGTGATCGAAACTGACCATTGCTTCCAGAATGGCGGGATTGCATCCAATCGCCTCCCATGCGGAATCTGCGTCGGATGCCGATTTCAGCCTGGCCTGTCCTTTGCCATCATAGCCGAAACGTACCGTCTTGAGGATTGAAGGCGTGCCGATTGTCGCGATCGCGACATCAAGTTCCTCGCGACTGTTGACGGCTGCCCAAGCGGCCGTGCGTCCTCCTTGCTCGGTTGCAAAGCATTTCTCGGCGATCCGATCCTGGCCGATCTCGAGCGCATTGAGCGGTGGATAGAGCGGCTTTGCGTCGGTCAGCGGTTTGAGCGGCGCCGGTTCGATATTCTCGAATTCGAACGTCACAACGGAAACGTCATTGGCAAATGCCAACAGGCTCGCGCTGTCTCCATAGTCACCCTGCACCCATTTGGCGCTGACATCTGCCGCCGGTCCGCTCTCTTCGGGCGCATAAATGTGGCAACGATAGCCCAGTTGCGCCGCTGCCATGCTGAGCATCCTGCCAAGCTGGCCGCCGCCAATAATGCCAATCGTGGAACCGGGTCGAAGCGGGCTCATGCAGGGTCTGTTGCCACTCCGTCGGTTTGTGCCTTGCGCCAGGCCTCGAGCCGGCTTGTCAGCGCCGCATCCGAAATCCCGAGGATCGCAGCCGCAAGAAGCCCCGCGTTGGTCGCGCCAGCTTTCCCGATAGCGAGTGTGCCAACCGGAATACCGCCGGGCATCTGGACGATGGACAAAAGGCTGTCCATGCCGTTCAGCGCCTTTGATTCGACCGGGACGCCCAACACTGGGAGAATCGTCATTGAGGCGACCATTCCGGGTAGATGTGCAGCGCCGCCAGCGCCTGCAATAATGACCTTCAGTCCCCGACCTGCTGCTTCTCGGGCATAGGCGTAAAGCCTGTCCGGAGTACGATGCGCAGAAACCACGCGGGTCTCATGCGAAATCCCCAGCGCAGCAAGCGCATCGGCGGCATGGCGCATCGTCTCCCAATCGGACGTGCTTCCCATAATGATGCCGACGGTGGGCGCGCTTTCACTCATATTTTCGGGATGCCTCGTTCCTGCCTCCAAGGCTCAAGGCCTTTAACCGGCAGATTGGCGCAACGCAACGCGTGGAGACACTGTGATTGCGATCACAATGTCGCAAACGGCAAAATATATGATAACATAAAGGTGAGGAGTCACTGGGTAGCGTTTTGGGGGGCAAGAGATTGAAGGATTTTGACAGCGGCGTTGTTCGCCGCCTCGAGGATGAAAATGAAGGATTGAAGGCAACGCTCGCCGATTTGCGCGCACGGCTGGAAGAACTGGAGCGACTGGCAGATACAGACACTTTATTGCCACTGCCCAATCGCCGTGCCTTTCTCCGCGAGCTTGAGCGTGTCCTGCATCAGGCAGCGCGACACAAGACGCCGGCTGCTGTTCTGTTCATCGACCTCAATGGCCTCAAGGCTATAAATGATTGCCATGGACATCAGGCGGGTGATGCAGTTCTGTTGCATGTGGGACGAGTTTTGCAGGCAAGTCTGCGTGCCGGCGACATGGTCGCACGAATTGGCGGCGATGAGTTCGGTCTTATTCTCGATCATCTCGACGAACCGGCTGCCCTTGCCAAGGCCAGGGTGCTCGAAGCAACGGTTTCGCGCAAACCGGTCGATCTTGGGCACACATCGATAAAGATCAGGGTCACTGCTGGTCTTGCGATGGTCAGTGCGGGCGATGCCGCCGAGACAATTCTCGCCCGCGCTGACGCTGCGATGTATGCTCAGCGTTCCGAAAGGTAGTAACGATCGATCACACCCAGAGTGTCGGTCAGTTTGTAAACGATCGGCTGGCCGGTAGGAATTTCCAGGCTGGTGATTTCATCATCTGGAATATTTGAAAGATGCTTGACCAGTGCGCGAAGCGAATTGCCGTGCGCTGATATCAGAACGCGTCGGCCATTCTTTAGTTCCGGGACAATGCGTGTCTCCCAATAGGGCAGGACTCGGGAAATAGTATCCTTCAGGCTCTCCGTGGATGGCACCTTGATGCCAGCGTAGCGACGATCAGAGGACAGGTCATAAGCGCTTCCAGGCTCAAGCGGGGGAGGCGGAATGTCAAAGCTGCGACGCCAGATCCTGACCTGCTCGTCACCATGCTTGGCTGCCGTCTCGGCCTTGTCCAGCCCGGTCAGCCCGCCATAATGGCGCTCGTTGAGGCGCCAGTCCTTTTCCACCGGCAACCACAGCCGCCCCATTTCCTCTAGCGCCAGATTGAGTGTCTTGATGGCGCGGGTCTGGAGCGACGTGAAGGTGCAATCGAAATCAAGGCCCTTGTCGCGCATCAAGGCGCCAGCCGCACGGGCTTCCGCTTCCCCTTTTTCCGTGACATCGACGTCCCACCAGCCCGTGAAACGGTTTTCAAGATTCCAGGTGGACTGTCCGTGCCGGATAAGAACGAGTGTGGGCATCGAGTCAAAAGCTCCAGAAAGGGCGATACGAACGCCGCCTAACTCAAACCGCGCAGTTAGGCGAGCCGTGAAGCATCATAGGTTCAGGGTAAAATACCGGCTGAATGTAACGTCGGTATACTCGCCATAAGGGCCACATGGCGTGAAACCGAAGCGCTCATAGAGGCGGTGTGCGGCTATGAATGGTGCACTTGACCCGGTTTCGAGACTCAGTCGCTGGTAGCCGCGTTCACGGGCAACGTTGATCATATGCTCAAGAATGGATGCCGCCACACCTTTTCGAAGGTGCTCGACGGCGGTGCGCATTGATTTGACTTCCCCATGGCCGGGATCGAGCTCCTTCATCGCGCCACAGCCGGCCAGTTCATTGTGCACCCATGCCGTCCAGAAGCTGATGTCCGGTGCCCTGAGGGCATCGAGGTCAAGCGCATGCACGCTTTCGGGTGGCGAATGGTCGTGCATTGCATCCAGATGCGCCTTGAGGAGTTCGGCAATCTCGGGGCCGCGCAAGTCATCCTCGATGATCTGGATCATGTTCAGATGCTCTGGACCATGACCTCAAGACAGGCCCGGGCCAGAGCCTTGCACCGTTCGGGGCTCCATGCGCGTTCCATATCGGGGTTTGAACTGTGATCCTTGAAAGGCATTTCGAGCGTCATCGACACACAGCCCAGATGCGCGAAGCGGTTGGCAAGATGGTTGGTCGACATCGTCAGATTGGCCCGCCCCGGCCCCGATGCAGGATAGCCCAGCCGAGTCTGGAAATCGGGCGTGTGTTCGGCCAGCGCATTGCGATAGCCATAGAAGCGGTTCCCCTGAACGTCGGTCCAGTTTGGTATGCCCTCAAACCCTGCGATGAAATTGGCAGGGATGGCTTCATCGCCGTGAATGTCCATAGCCCAATGGACGCCCGATGCGTCCATTGCGTTGCGCACACAAAGCACTTCAGGACTGCGTTCGGCAGTAGGTTCAGCCCATTCGCGATTCAGGTTCGCGCCGACGGCGTTGGTTCGCAAGTGGCCCCTGCTAGACCCGTCGGGATTCATATTGGCGACAATGTGAAAGGTGCATTTCTCACGCAACGTGCGCGTGGTGATATTGTCATCGTCGGTGAGCATTTCGAGCGCACCTTCCATCCACCATTCGGCCATGCTTTCGCCCGGATGTTGTCGTGCATAAAGCCAGACTTGTGTGGCCCCTGTCCCCATTCGCAGGCAATCGATCGGCTGGCCTTCGATTGAACGCCCCAATTCAACGAGCGAAACGCCCGGACTGGCGGCCATTCGCTGGACGAGATCGTGATGACGTTCCATCGAATAGGGAGCGAAATAGGCAAACCAGACACTGTCCAGTGCTGGCGCGTGATGGATCGTAAGCACGCCGTTCTCGTAGGATGTGTCCGCGCAACGCCAGTCAGCACGATCATCAGAAAAGCGCGCCCGATAATTGGCCCAGCCGCCGGGATATGCAGATCCGCCACAATTCGTGATCCTCAGCGCAATCTTCCGCCCCTTCGCGCCGGAAACGCGGAAGTGAAACCATTGGTAGAAATCGGAATGCGCATCCTTGCGGATTTCGAGATCGGCCGCGTCACCTTCGATTGACGTGACGATAATATTTCCGCTGTCAAATGCAGCGTTGATCTGAATGTTCATGCGATATCGTTAAGCCGAATATCGCTCATCGGGCAAGCGTTGCCGACGATCAGGGAACCTGGATTGTTTTACCTGATTCGCCGGGGAAGCCGGAAAAAAGAGCACGCGAAAGCTTGTCAGCTGCCAAACCAGGTTGCGCGGCTGGCGCATTCGAAGGTGCCTCGGTTTGCGCGCGGCCTTCCCAGAGGACAACACCATCCGCTTTCCGTTTGATTCGCACGTCGAGTCGCGACGTGATGATCTGACGACTCTTGTCACCGCCGATTCCAAAACTTGTGCCCAAGCCAACGCCAACATGGCTTCCAAAACTGCCGCCTCCGATACCGATTGTAATTGGTGAAGACTTTGCAACGCGTTCCCGTGCTTCACGCGAATAGGCGATTTCGGCAGTATAACTGGCATTTTCACCGTCTGTGAAGCCAAGCCGTCCCAATTCGCGCGAGACGGCCAGAGCATAGGTACGATACTCGATTGCGTCTCCATTCTGACCGGCAGCCGGCGTTGTTGCGATCGCGCCCGGTGCTATGGGATCGCTTACATGGAATCGTGTCACTTCAACGGGAGGAATTGTCGCGGCGCAGGCCGGCAGCAACTGGAGCGCGACGACGGACAGAACGGCATAGATACGCATAACAAATCTCCTACAGGGCGCCTTGACTTTGCGCCATCTGACCCTTAGGCGGCGGCCTTCTTTTTTCAGACTATTTAGAAACAGGCAAGCGATCATGAAGATCCGCAATTCACTCAAGTCGCTCAAGGACCGCCATCGGGACAACCGTGTGATCCGCCGTCGCGGGCGCACCTATGTCATCAACAAAACGAATCGCCGCTTCAAAGCCCGCCAGGGATAAGCCGCGTGGCGGCCGTTCGAGCCGTTGTTTTCGATGTCGGCAACGTTCTCTACCAGTGGGACCGGCGCACTCTCTTCAAGAAGCTGATCGAGGATCAGGCGGAGCTTGATCGCTTCCTCGACTGCGTGGTTTCGCTCGATTGGCACAACCAGCACGATGCCGGGCGCTCGATCGACGATATGATCGAAGAACGCGTTTTGGCTTTCCCCGAACATGAGTCTTTGATCCGTGCCTATCGCGCGCGGTGGCTCGAAACGATCCCCGGACCGGTGCCCGGCATGATTGGTATCGTCAATACGCTGGCGCGGCGCGGCACCAAGCTATTTGCCATTACGAATTTCGGCGAAGATTTCTGGAACATGTTTCGCCCAACGGCGCCTGTCTTTGATCATTTCGAGGATATTGTCGTTTCCGGCATTGAAAAGGTGATGAAGCCGGATCCCGCGATCTTCTCGCTGGCACTGGATCGATTCGGCCTGGCTGACGGAGAAGGCCTGTTCATTGATGACAATCTTGCCAATGTGGAAAGCGCGCGCGCCAATGGCTTTGCTGCGCATCATTTCACGGATGCCGAAACCTTGCGTACCGTACTAGTTGCCCTTGAGCTCCTGCCCCGTAAGGCGGACGACATGAAGGACGTTGGTTGATCCAGGTGTCCCGAATGGCACACCTGCCATCATGATAACCCTGTCGCCTCCGCTGACCAGTCCCTGCCGCAGGGCCATACGCTTCGACTTGGCGACCATTTCCTCGAACGAATTCACATCACGCGTCGAAACGGCATGAACCCCCCAGAGAAGTCCCAACCGCCGTGCGGTTGCCAATTTGGGAGTCAGGACAAGCAGGGGGACGAGAGGGCGCTCACGGGCGATCCTGCGCGCCGTCGACCCGGATGACGTAAAGCAGATGATACACTTTGCCGAAACAGTCCGTGCAATATCGAATGCCGCTTCTGACAAGGCATCGGCGGTTGTCGGATCGGGTCGGGTTTCGGTGAAATGGACACGCGCGGCATAGGCCGGATCGCTTTCAACACTGATTGCAATCCGGTCCATCATCGCGACTGATTCGATCGGCCAGTCACCAGCCGCCGATTCCGCCGAAAGCATGACGGCATCTGCCCCGTCGTAAATCGCGGTTGCAACGTCCGATACTTCGGCACGCGTTGGCGTGGGCGCCTTGATCATCGATTCGAGCATCTGCGTCGCAACGACGACCGGGCGTCCCATGCGCCGTGCGGTTTCAACGATCCGTTTTTGCGCAGGCGGAACCGCTTCCGGCGGCAGTTCAACCCCGAGGTCGCCGCGAGCGACCATCACAGCGTCGGCCAGTTCGATAATCTCTTCGAGCCGTGTCAGGGCTGCCGGCTTCTCGATTTTGGCCAGCAGCGCCGCGCGTCCGCCGATAAGTCGCCGGGCTTCGGCCAAGTCTTCGGGGCGCTGAACGAAGCTCAGTGCGATCCAGTCCACCCCCTGGTCGAGCGCGAAATTCAGATCCGACCGATCCTTTTCCGTCAGCGCCGCCATCGGGACGACAACATCGGGAACGTTGAGGCCCTTGTTGTCAGACAGGCTGCCTCCAACCTCGACCCGCGTCGTGATTTGGTCTGCAGACATTTCCGTCACGCGCAGCACCAATTTGCCGTCGTCGAGCAATAATCTTGCCCCCACCTCCAACGCGTCAAAAATTTCCTTGTGCGGAAGGCAGACGCGATGTGCGTCTCCCGGAGTCGGTTTTCGGTCGAGACGGAAGACCGCGTCCGTCTCGAGCATAACTGAACCCCCGGCGAATTTTCCGACCCGCAGCTTGGGCCCCTGGAGATCCGCCAGGATCGTCATCGGGCGACCGAGTGTTTTTTCCAGGCCACGGATCGACTTGATGATTTCGATCTTATCGGTCTGCGCCCCATGGCTCATGTTGATCCTGAACGCGTCGGCGCCCGCCTTGAACAGTCGTTCGATCATTTCAGGCGTGTTGCTGGCAGGGCCAAGTGTTGCCAGGATTCGGACCTTGCGCGATCGAGGCGCGATATCGCGGTGCTGGCGGGGTGTGGACAAATGCGGTTCCTCTGGTTCAGGTGGGCCTTAACCGCTATTTCGCGCGGTTGTAATCCCACAAAGGACGCAAACATGGACAAAGATGGGCTCGACGATGCCGTTGCGGCGGCCGCTTTTCGCAGATTGGTCAATCACCTGCGCACACGCAGCGATGCGCAAAATGTTGACCTGATGGGGCTGGCCGGTTTCTGCCGCAACTGTCTGGGCGATTGGGTCGCGGAAGCCGGGGGTATGACGAAAGAAGATGGCCGCGCTCTGGTCTATGGCATGCCTTATGCCGAATGGAAGGCGAAGCACCAGGTCGAGGCGACGCCGGAGCAACTTGCCCGCATGCAGGAAAGCGTTGCGAAGAATCGGTGACCATGCCTAAGGCGGCGCCTCAAATGCAAACCGGAGAATCTGATGAGTGACGTTGTAGCCGTCGACGAACTGCGCCTGTTGATCGAGCGGATCGAGCGGCTTGAGGAGGAGAAAAAGGGCATCGC
>JANLST010000359.1:0-3128 GCA_031362505.1 Sphingomonadales bacterium | reverse complement strand
TCATTAGGAGAGTGTTCCATGGCCAGCGTGCCGCCCGCCAATAACCAATTGCCACTTCTGTTCAGCGATCTGACTCCCTTGTCTTCAGTCGAGCACGCAAGCTGGAAAGCGCGGACAAGCGATGCGCTGCCCGTGTTCGCCGCCCAGCATGCGATCCCCGTCACGATTGACGAATTCGCGGTTGCACAGCGTTATTATCCGATCATCTTTTCGGCGGGCGAAAACCCCGTTCCGCTTGCGCTGATGGGGCTGAACGAAGGCGTCAACACCTTTACTGACGATGGCGGGAAGTTGCTCGATCAGGTCTATGTTCCGGCGTATGTTCGTCGATATCCCTTCCTGCTGGCTCGCCTGCGCGAAGACGCCGACGAACTTTCGCTCTGCTTTGATCCAAGCGCGGGGACGATTGGGCCTTTTGACGATGGCGATCCGCTGTTCGTCGATGGCCAGCCAAGCGATGCAGTGAAAGCGATCCTGGCATTCTGCGAGCAATTCGAGCAGGCCGGACAGCGTACGACCGCGTTCATGCAGGAGCTTATCAGTGCCGACCTGTTGATGGATGGCGAAGTGTCGATCCAGGTCGCGGACAATGACCAGCCATTCATCTATCGCGGATTCCAGATGGTGAACGAGGAAAAATTGCGCGACCTGCGTGGCGACTCGCTGCGCAAGATGATGAAATCGGGCCTGCTGCCGCTCATTCACGCACATCTTTTTTCACTGGGTATCATGCGCGAAGTCTTTGCGCGCCAGGTAGATCAGGGAAAGTTGCCAGCGCCGGAATTGGTCGCTTGACAAGGGAATCCGCAAGGTTGGAGCATCGACACAAGGAGTGGCCGAGCGTCCAAGGTCAAGCATTACTGGTCGTGATCCGGATTTGATCAGACCACTTGAAAGACAATTGAGTCCGTCCTATCTTCATACTTGAGACGGCCGGGCGTTCCCCCCCTTTTCGCAAGGTCGGCTCTTACGCGCTCTCGGGCGCGTATCCTCCCTGAACCTTGGCCACTCCGTGCGGAAGCACGGGGTGGCTTTTTTCTATTCGGCTGCTTCCGCTTGGGGCATCCCTCGTGCTTCTTCAGCCAATGCGTCGGTAAGATCAGCAACAAACATGCGGCATCGCTGAAGTCCTGTACCTGGTTGGTCAAGCTGCGAGTCGAGATAGAGGCTGCGATCAATCTCAATCTGAAGTGCATGAATTCCACGCCCGGGCCTGCCATGTCGCTCAAGGATATGCCCACCGGCATAAGGAGCATTCAGCGCGACCCGGAAACCGTGACGTTCGGCGATTGCCAGTGCCAGCCGGCTGAACTGCCCGCGTGCCGAGCGACCAAACAAATCGCCGATCACGATCTGGGGCGAGGCCGGTGCGCCCTGCGTAGTGGGAATCGGCGGCATGGAATGCAGGTCGATCAGGATTGCGGTCCCGAATTGTCCAAGCAACGCCTCCAGCTGTGCGCCAATGGTTGCATGCCAGGGTCGGTGAACATGGACGAGTCGTTCTTCGAAAGCATCGGCGCTCAATTCGCCCCGCCAGATATCGCCTCCGCGCATTACGCGGCGCGGTACAATGCCAAGACCACCGCGAACCTTGGCGGAGGCGAGTGGCACAATTTTTCCATTGGTTGAAACAAGTCCCGGATCGAATTCACGCTCATCCCGATTCAGGTCGATCCATGCACGTGGCATGCGCGCAACCAGTGCAGCGTGACCAGCGGAAACGGCGTTCTCGACCAGAAGATCAGCAAAACGGTCCTCCAGCGGTTTCAGACGCGCAACAGGAAGACGCGAAAGGAGCGCAAATCCGGGAGGATAGTCCCGACCAGCATGCGGGACCGACACGAGCAGCGGTTGGCCGGGTTTGGACGGCCCCAGCCGAACGAAGGGAGAATTTTTCATCAAACGACCGCTAATCAATCGATGGACGCGAGACAATGCTGGAAATGTTAAGGAATATCGGGTTATTCCGTGTCTTGTCATGACGGTTCGCCGCCACGACCGGGAACAAGGCCAGGGAATGATCCGAATTTTGCTTGCAGATGACGATGATGTCATGCGCGAATTTCTGGCGCGTGCACTGGTGCGTGCAGGATATGCCGTGGATTCGGTTGATCGGGGAACATCGGCACTGGCGCTGATCCGGAGCGGCGAACGATTCAATCTGCTCCTGACCGATATTGTCATGCCCGAGATGGATGGCATCGAATTGGCCCAGAAGGCATCGGTGATCGATCCGAACATGCGCGTCATGTTCATAACGGGGTTCTCGGCGGTCTCGTTGAAGGCAGGGCAGGCGCTTCCCAATGCAAAGGTGCTCTCCAAGCCATTCCACCTCAAGGACCTGGTGCTTGAGGTGGATCGAGTCTTTGAAGTCGGGAGCATGTCCGGACTCAGTTGAGCGGGCTTGCGGCATACGCCGCATGTCGCTAGGGGCCACCCCCAGAGTGGGCGTGTAGCTCAGTGGTAGAGCACTGTGTTGACATCGCAGGGGTCGCAAGTTCAATCCTTGCCACGCCCACCAGTTTCTTCCTCAACTCCCCAGCGTGTTGATCGTGAAGGCGAGAATTCCGATATTGAAGACGAATGCGGCGAGGCATTGTGCAAGCACCACGCGGCGAATGGCGCGGCTGTTGATGCTGACGTCCGATGTCTGGAACGTCATGCCGAGCGTGAACGCGAAATAGACGAAGTCCCAATAGTCAGGCGCCCTGGTATCGGGAAAGGTCAGCCCTGAAACGCCATGTCCTGCGCCATAAAAAAGGTGCGCATAATGAAGCGCATAGAGCAAGTTGGCGAATAGCCAGGCGATGGCAAGTGTTGCAATGATCAGTGATGCCATCGGTTCTCCAGGACCCGAAAGTTCGGCTTCGATCGTGATCAGAAGGACCGACCCGATGATCGCGGTTATTACAAGCAGCGTGACTCGATTTGCGTCGTTTTCAGCGGCATGACGGCGGATCGCATTCTCCTCTCCATCGCTGAGAATCGGGGCGAGGAGGAGAAAGAAAAACAAGGCCGCCAGATCGAAGCCTCCCATCACGGCATAGTGCCATTTGCCGGTCAGGAATTGGATGATCATGCCCAGAAACGCGAACGCCAGCATGAAAAGGATGAAGCGCGCAGGCGCG
>JANLST010000309.1:0-1941 GCA_031362505.1 Sphingomonadales bacterium | reverse complement strand
GGTCTGCGCGCGAATGCTCGCCGCTTCGACAACATCACGTGACCAAAGCGCAAGCGCATCGCTGCGGCAGAAGGCCACGTCCAGCGATCTGCGGACATAGCGCTGGGCCGCGGCGTCAAAGCCCGCGAACTCCTTGATCTCGGCAAGCGTGAGGCTGCCATCGGCAGGTTTCATGCTGGTCGCCATGCGAAAAACTCCGTTCCCTGTTGTCCGCATGATCGCCGAAGATGGTTAGGAACCGGTTAATCACCGTTTCAATCGACCAGCCTGCGCCCCGTTTCGACAAACAAGCCGCGCGAGGGGGTGCACAATCCAGGCATTGCGCTATGCTGGCCCCCGTGAATGATAGCCCAGACATCAGCGACAGCAGGCGGCTTAACAGCCGTGCCGTTTTGTTTTCGATTGTCGGTTTCTGGCTGTTTTACGTTGTGATCGTGTCGCTGCGCGCTCATCTTCTGGATTTTCCGTCGCAAGGTGAAATGGCCGTCAGGCGCGGATTTGTTACGGCCATAGGTATCTTCATCACGGTTTTGATGTGGTTTTGCCTGCGCCAGTTTGATCGAAAGCCGTTTTGGGTTCGAATCATTGCTGCGGCGTTGATTGCGATGCCGTGTACGATCGCGATTGCCGGAACGAACTATTATGTCTTCAATGTTTACGATCCATCCAGCCTGATGGATGTGGAGCATAGTTATCCCGATAAACAGGAAATGTCGATCTGGATGGAGATCGCCGACCTGTCGCTTGCGCGCTACTTCTTCCTGATCGCCTGGGCTTCGCTCTACCTTGCCTTGGGTTTTGCGCAGGATGTGGGAGAGGCGGAACGCAAGGCTGCGCGCTTTGCGCGGGCGGCACAATCGGCCGAGCTCCGCGCGCTTCGCTATCAAGTGAACCCGCACTTCCTTTTCAACACGCTCAATTCGCTTTCGGCATTGGTCATGCGCGGTCGACGTGATGAAGCGGAAACCATGATCATGAACCTGTCGACATTCTATCGCACCAGCCTGTCTGGAGAACCAAGCGAGGACGTCGATCTCTCCGAAGAAATTGAGCTCCAGAAGCTGTATCTCGACATTGAAGCTGTGCGTTTTCCCGAGCGGTTGCAGGTGAGAATCGATTTCCCGGACTCATTGGCAAACGCAGCCGTGCCAGGGTTGATCCTCCAGCCGCTTGTCGAAAATGCCATCAAACATGGCGTTTCACAAACCAATCGCCCGGTGCTGATCGAAATCAGTGCGGCCGAAGCCGGTGGTCGATTGATTCTGACCGTGACTGACAATGGACCCGGGCAGGCAATAGATCGTGATGAGGACCAGCCGGGTGGAATTGGCCTGACCAATGTCCGCGATCGTTTGGCGGCGCGTTTTGGAGAGCGATCCAGCATGACCCACGGACCAACGCCCGATGGCGGGTTCAGCGTCCGCCTGATATTGCCGCTGGTGCGTCATGGACAATAACGCATCATTGCGGACGTTGATCGTCGATGATGAACCGTTGGCGATTGAACGGATGCAGATTCTGTGTTCCGAGCAAAGTGGGATTACGCTGGTCGGGACGGCGGCCGATGGGGCGGCGGCTCTGCGTATGATCGAGAGCTTGTCGCCCGACCTCGTCCTGCTCGACATCGCAATGCCGGAATTTGACGGCATCGCTGTTGCAAAGGCGCTCGGACAGCGTGAAAGCGGATCTGTGCCGGCAATTATCTTCGTGACCGCGTTCGACAGCTTCGCCATCGAGGCGTTCGATCTTGCGGCGGTCGATTATTTGCTGAAGCCGGTCTCTGCCGAACGGCTCGCCAAATCCATCGCCCGTGTGGCAGGCCGGCGAAGCGCACCTTCGGTTCCGACCAAGTTGCCCAGCACGTATGTCGAGGAATTTTGGGTGCCTTACCGCTCCGAACTGATCAGGATTGCCGCGATCGATATCGACCGGATCGATGCC
>JANLST010000212.1:0-12178 GCA_031362505.1 Sphingomonadales bacterium | reverse complement strand
GCTCGATTCCTCGCTCCAGATGCTGGCGCGCCCGTTCGAGCCTGGCGAAGCGACGATCATCAAGCCGTCCAACATCCTGAACGGCCTTGCCGAACCGATGCTGACGATGCGTCCCGAGGCGGGCTGCGTGATCCTGTATGCACCGCTGCGGATTTTTCTGGCCTCCATCGCGCGAAAGGGGATGTTCGGGCGGCTTTGGGTCCGCGAATTGCTCTCCCGCCAACTGGTGGATGGACTGGTCAATCTTGGGTTCGAACCGCGCGACTATCTGCTTCATACAGACCTGCAGGCTGGCGCGGTCGGCTGGCTCGCGCAGCATCAGCTCTTTGCCCATCTGGCGAAACGCTGGCCCGATCGTGTCCGCACGCTGGACAGCGAAGTCCTGGTGGCGCGTCCCGCCGAGGCATTGGCCGCCAGCGCCGCGCTGTTCGGCCTGACACTGGGCGATGAGGCGATCGCGTCGATCGTGGCCGATGTCTTTGCCCGCGACGCCAAGACTGACACAGCCTTCACCCAGGGCCAGCGCGAGGCCGAACGGCTGGCCGGAGAAGCGCTGCATGCCGACGAGATTGACAAGGTCACGATCTGGGCGGAAGCCGTGGCGCGCACCGCCGGTGTTGAGTTGACTCTGCCCGCGCCTTTGCTGAGGGACTGAGGGTAAAAATCCTCCCCCACCGGGGGAGGGAAAGCGCGAAGCGGTGGAGGGGGTCCTTGCAGAGAAGCACGCGGAAGCGTGCAGCCGCTATCGCGGCTTTGCTTGTTGGCTCCCTCTCCGTCGCGCTTCGCGCGCCACCTCTCCCGGAGGGCGAGGATTTTTACTCCACAAAAAAAGGGCGGCCCCGAAGGACCGCCCCGAATTTTATGCCCGAAGGCGTTCGACTAGAACTTGAAGTGCGCAGTCACCGAATAACGACGACCGACCACGTCATAAACCGACGGGAAGGTATTGCCACTGTTGGCGTTGGTCGTGCCGCCCTGTCCGCCTACAAGTGGTGGCTTCTTGTCGAAAAGGTTGAACGCAGACAGTGTCAGTTCAATATTGTCACTCACATTATAGCGCGTCGTCAGATCGAAATAATCATAGGACGAGATCTTGTTGAAGTTGACCGACCGTCCAACCTCTGGGCCCGTGCCGGTAACCGTACCGATGAAAAGCTGAGGCGACAAAATCGGCTCATATTTCACACTATTCAGATGGCGCCAAGCCAGTGACAAATCAATGTCCCCGAACGTCAACGTCGTCCGCTGGTTGAACGAGTATTTCGGCTGGATTTGGCCCAAGACAGCACCGCAGTTTGCGCTATAGAAACCGACGCACTGACGTGGGGCGCTTAACGCCGACGCCTGAAACACGTTTTTACGCGTGTAGTTCCCTGTGAAGCTCAGGTTCAAATCGGCAAAGCCGATATCCCTTTTGTAGTTAACGGTCATATCGACACCGTCCGTCGAAAAACGACCGCCATTGGTCAATGGCTGCGGCAGACCAGGGACAGTCGCAACCGAACCGCTCAATCGACCGGATACTGTGCTGCGACGGATGCCGGTACAAGCCACTGAATTCGCCTGTGCCGCTGTGATATTGTATGGCGGAGCACCAAAGCAGCCAAATATAACGTCATTCGGTGTCGGAGTTGAAACCGCCTCGGTGATCTTGATGTTATAATAATCCAGCGTGATCGTCAGGCCACTGATCAAGTTGGTCGGCCGGAAAACCGCCCCGATAGTATAGGTCGTGGCTTTTTCCGGAGTCAGATTGGGATTGCCCCCTCCAATTTGGTTGGCTTGGCCCGCTGTCGGGTTCAAAATGGTTCCCGCTGAAACAACTGAAGCAGGAGCACCCTGGTTAAGGCAGGCCAGTGCCAAATTGGCATTGGTCAAAACACCGGCACCAGCACACGGATCAGTCGCCAGATTGGTCAAACCGGTCGTGACGGGCGCAAACAATTCGGAGATATTTGGTGCCCGAATTGCGCGTTGGTAATTGCCCCGAAGCTTCAGTGATTCAACCGGCGACCAGTTCACACCGAACTTGTAGGTTGTCGCGCTAAAGCTTGGGTTATTCGTGGCATCGACCCGATATTTCGAATAACGGACGCCGGCTTCAACTGACAATTCATTGAAGAAAGGCTTATCCGCAATCAACGGCACGATCAACTCGCCGAAAGCTTCCTTGACGTCATACCCGCCATCAACCGGAAGGACTGCGCCACCGGCACCACCCAGTTCACCAGGAACCTGTGCAAGGTTATCCGGTTTGCGTGATGCGCGATAATTGCGATATTCGGCACCGACAGCGAAGGCGACAGATTCTGACGCCCAAGGTGACGTAAAGCCGACATCGCCTGAGATCGTGCCGTGCACCTGAGCCAACGACGTGTCATTCGCAATGGAACTGGTCACGCCGCCAATAAAGCCGGCCTGAGCCGGTGTGATGCTGCCAGCGGGGCCGAACAGGTTCAGCGGAACACAGCTATTGGTCGTAACGGCACAGGTTGTCGCGTTCGTCGCGTTGAGCGCCTGCTGCAAGCGCGACTTCGCCACATAACCGGTCCTTGTTTCGACGCGTGATGTTTCACCATACGAACCGTAGACATCGGCCTTGATGCTGTCGGTGATGTTCACCTTGAAGCCAGCCGTGTAATCGAAAAACTGCGTTACATAGGTGCTGGTCCGCGGCCCGAGTTCAACCGTGCGACGATAAACGGCGGGAAGCGGAAGCGCCGGGTTTGTATTGCAAGCCGCGCCCAATGCGATGGACTCTGCAAGACAGATCTGATCGCGGATTGTCGCGTTCAGGAACGGATTGTTGGCGGGGATCGTCAACGTCTCACCAAATACGCCCGACGGCGCGATGATGCCCTGCACTCTGTTCTTGGAGAAGGTCGCACGCGTGTAGATATTCACACTGTCCGACACATCATAGTTCGCCTTTGCAAACATATTGAACCGTTGGAACGGGGTTACGTACACGTTGTAGGGATTGAAATTGAACCCCTGATACTGCGGAAGCAAGCTCGCGCCGGTTGGGCTGACCTGTAGGGTTGAGCCGTCATCGAACGAGAAAGTGGACGGCACGGCCGTCAATGAGTCGCCTGCCGAAACGCCGGTACGCGAATTGATCGTGAAAACGCCTTCAGGGCGCTTGCCGAAGTAAAGGGCATCGGCTTCCTGATAGCCAACGCTCAGCACGGCATTACCGCGACCATCGTCAAAATTCGCACCGATCGTCAAATCCGCGCGAAGCACGTTGGTATCGCCCTGCTCGCTGATCGCTTCTGTCACCTGGGCATCAAGCCCGGCAAAATCGCTCTTGGTGATGAAGTTCACCACACCCGAAACCGCATCCGCACCATAGCTGGTCGATGCACCACCGGTCAGCACGTCAACGCGATCAATCATCGCCACAGGTATGTTATTCAGATCGACCGCACCGGTGGTGCTCCCGCCGACAAGACGCACGCCATCAAGCAAGACGATGTTGCGCTGCGAACCAAGACCACGAAGATCGACCGTGGCCGTGCCGTTCGTGCCATTGTTGGTGTTTGCACCAAGACCGGCAACGATGCCTGGAACGTCACGCAGGATTTGTTCGGCATTGGTCCCTTGGCGGAGACCAATTTCTTCAGCACCGACAACAGCAATGGGCGAAGATGAAACAAGGTTCGGATTCTGGATCAACGTACCCGTTACGATGATTTCGTCGGACGACGTATCTTCTGCGGCCTGCGGCGCCTGAGCGTCCTGCGCAAAAGCGGGGCCGGAGATGAGCGCAAGGCCCAAAACGACGGGGGCTACGCCAGCATTCAAGCGGGCACGGCTGAAGAATTTCTGCGTTTTCATGTTTTTCCAGTCCCTTATTCTGGAGTGTGTGGCCAACGGGTCGGCCTTGATTTTTTCGCCAGACGATAAGGGACTGTAAGATAAGGCACACTCCCATATGCCGACTTGGAACGCGCTCTGCCCAAGCCCGAAGCATATGTAAACGAGTTTCAGGGCCGCGACACAATGTTGCGTTGACCCTGTCACTAATTTGCAACAGTGGCCCCGGCCCTTGGCTTGCGCCCCAATCGGTGGCAATCACTCCCCACGACGAAAGCAGAGGGCAAAACGATGAAGGCACGGTATCTGGTATTTGGTCTGGCGGGGCTGGCGGCAATGGCCGAAGCCAAGGACAAAAGCGCGCCGCCGCCGCGGGCCGAAATCTTCCAGAAGGTGATCGATTGCCGGGCTGTTCCCGATAACACGCAACGTCTTGCCTGCTATGATGCCCAGGTTGCGCGTCTGGACGACGCGGCGGCCCGCAAGGAAGTGATGGTCATTGATCAGGCCGAGGTCAAGCGCACCCGCAAGGGTCTGTTCGGTTTCAATTTCAACGATCTGGGCCTGTTTGGCGGTGGCGATGAAAAAAGCCAGGAAGAGGGCGTCAACCAGATTGAATCGACCATTCGCAGTGCGCGACAGGACGGTTCGGGCAAATGGGTTATCATTATCGAGGATGGCGCAAAATGGGTGCAGATCGATACGACCAGCATCCGGTCACCCAAACCGGGGCAGCCGATCAAGATCCGCAAGGCATCGCTGGGAAGCTATTTTGCCAATGTGAATGATCAGCACGCGATCCGCATGATGCGCCAGAATTAGGCCTCAACCGGCTCCACATCGACTTCAACGAGAATATCCTGTGCGCCATAGCCGTTGAACACGCCGTCGATCGGGGCGATATCGAGATAGTCGCGCCCGATGGCCATCAGGATATGATCGCCCCCCATCGAAATGCCGTTGGTCGGATCGAGCCCTTGCCATCCTTTTTCCGGCCCGCACCAGACCATTACCCAGCCGTGCGTTGCATCCGCGCCCTGCAGTCTGGGTTCGCCCGGCTCCGGCAGCGTGCGGATATAACCACTGGCATAGGCCGCAGGAATGCCGGCGGCGCGCAACGCACAAATCATGACCTGCGCAAAATCCTGGCAAACCCCGGCACGCGCCGCAAAAGCCTGGGACGGAGGTGTTTCCGCCATTGTTGCCGACGGATCGTAGCGGAATTCGCGCTGGATGCGGACAGCAAGTTCATAGGCCGCGCCAAAGACGGGCGTGTCCGGCGCCAGCGTTTCCGCGCCCCACGCCGCTATATCGGCATCAAGCGGAATGAAGTTCGACGGGTAGATGAAATTTGCAGGCGAGAGGTCGGAAATATCCGTTGTTTCGCGCGCCCACGCCGCCACGGCCGAAATCGATGGCTCGTCCAGCCATGAAAGCTGGGGTTCGCGATCCACATCAACATGGGCTTCGCTGATGATCTCCAGACTGGTCGTCGCCCCGGGAATGACCAGTCGGGTCAGGTTGACCAGCACCGAATGAAGCGGCGCCGGGGTCAATTGCCCATCCGGGTTTGCAATGATCCGATGTTTGACGAGCGTCTGGCCCGGCCAGTTGATCGGTTTGAGCCTCAAGTTCGAACGCGAGAAATTGACCGGCTTTTCATATGTGAAGCAGGTAAGGTGCCGAACGGAAAATAAGGTCATGCCAAAGTCATGCCCGCAGACCGAAGCGTTTCACTCCCCCGCAGGAAAAACCGCAGGCTGATTGCATCCGAAAGCACGATGAGCCGGGTCTCAAGCTCGTCGCAAATTGCTGGCGTGAAAGTGTTGGCGGACAGCGTCGCCATCAAGGCCACAAGCCCCGTAGCGGCACTTTGTTGCGGTTCCGCCATCCCGTCATCCTTCAGCCGCGGCAACGCATCGAGATGTTCGGCAATGGCATTGATCTGGAAGCTGATCGAACGCGGATTAAACGGGTCAAGCCCGACCAGATCCCGAACCGGCAAGAGCGCGAGGCCGGTCGAATAACGCTGACGATAACTGATCTGGACGTCGGAAAGATCGAGAAGCGCCGTCAGGTCATTGGCGGAGGCATTTTCGCTCGCAAACGTGCGGATAAGCCGCGCAAGGCTCAAGGCGCGTTCGACGCGTCGTCCGAGATCGTGAAACCGCCAGCCCGCCGTCCGCCCCATATGCTCCGCCGCAAGACCGGCAAAAGCGGCAAACCGTGCGCGCAGGATCAGGTTCTTTTGCTGGAACGGATGCTCGGACGGAAATTGTGTATCGAGCAATTGCCAGAAATCGGGCGAAATCCGCTCGCGTGAGCCCGCGCCGATTGTCCGGGCAGCCGAAAGCAGCGAAATAACGCTTGAGGTGCCGTCGGTATTGTTGACTGCTGCCGCAAATATGTCTGCCGGCTTCGCAGCAGGCGCCCAGTGAACGGCGTCGCTGGCGATCAACTGGTTGCAAATCCGCTGGGTCGTCGGATCATCATCCTGTCCCACGATCGCGATCGAAGCACCGGTGCGGACAAGCCCCAGCACCGCTTCTCCGCGCTCAAGGTAGCGACCGAGCCAAAACAGATTGTCCGCCACGCGGCTGGGAAGCGTGCCGGGATTACGCCGGATAACATGGCTGCCGGACATCAGCGTGACGGGGGCCACAGGCTTTGCCCCGTGCACGATCACGTCCGCCGATCGCGTCCCTGCCCCGATCGACGTCGCCCGAACATCGGCTACAGGTCCAATGCGGGCAAAGCCGCCCGGCATCACAGTCCATCCGCCCCTCGCATTGCGCGCGGCAAAGACACGCAAGGTAAAGGGCCGCGCGATCAGCCGTCCGTCCTGTGCGACTGGCATTGTCGAAAGATGGACAATTTCCTGACCAATATAATCCTGTGGGCGACGCTCCAGGTCTTCAAGCAGGCGGGCGCGGTCGTTTCCGCTCAATTCGCTGCCAAGCCGCGCACCGTTGGCAAGCCCGATCGGCGCACAGCCGAAGGCGGAATCGATGACCAGATTGTCGAGTTGGGAAACCACATGCTGCGCCTCGCGCGACTGGCCGCACCACCAGGTCGCGATGTTTGGCAGGCGAAGCGCTTCTCCCGTCAGGCGTTGCGCCAGTTGCGGCATGAAAGCCCCGAACATCGGCGCTTCGAGGACAGCCGAGCCCGGAAAATTGGCGACCACCGTTCCGCCCGCCGCCATTGCATCCACGAGCCCGGGCACACCGATGGCAGAGCGCGTATCCAGCGCGAGCGGATCCAGCAGGCGCGCATCCATCCGCTGCCACAGGGCATCAACCCGCTTCAATCCCTCGATCGTCCGCAAATAGACGCGATCATTGTGGACGGCGATATCTGCGCCCTCGACAAGCAGGAGGCCCAGGTAGCGGGCAAGATGCGCCTGTTCGGCATAGCTCTGGTTGAAGCGGCCTGGAGTGAGCAACGCGAGCCGAGGGTCGGTGCGTTCACAAGACGCCGCGATTCCGGCGCGAAGATCCGCAAAAAAGGGTGCCAAGCGCTCGATGTTGAGCCGGGCCGTCAATCCACCGATGACTTGCGACGCGGCCAGGCGGTTTTCGAGCGCATAGCCCGCGCCTGCCGGTGACCGCGTGTGATCGGCAAGGATGCGCCAGTCACCGCTTGGGCCACGCCCAAGGTCTGCCGCATAGATATGAAGGTAATGGCCGCCCGGTGGATTGATTCCAACCATCGGCCGGAGGAAATGCGGGCTGCCGGT
Organism: Sphingomonadales bacterium; assembly: GCA_031362505.1. Classification (GTDB taxonomy): domain Bacteria; phylum Pseudomonadota; class Alphaproteobacteria; order Sphingomonadales; family Sphingomonadaceae; genus Aquisediminimonas. The sequence goes on along the minus strand of JANLST010000212.1, from coordinate 4,620 downwards.
CAATGCCGCGGTCGGCAATACATTCGACGCAACAAGTCGCTGGGGCCCATAGATATCGGACAGGAGCAGTTCACAGAGTTCCGCGCGTTGTGCGATTGCATCGGCAATGCCCGACCATTCGGCCTCTCCAATCGGCAGGGGCAGCGGGGAAACGGGCCATTGCCGCTCCTCTCCTTCGTCAGCGAGGCGAAAGCTGGTACCGATTTCCTGCACATGGCGCTGCACGCGCTCCTGTGCATCGGCGATGCTGCCATTCCCTGCCGTCAGGACTTCCTCGAGGATCGATTGCCAGATCTGGACATCATCGGCCCGCGCGCCACACATGATGTCGCCCGCCCCGGCTTCAGCGCAATAGGCCGCGCGGATAGCCCCAGCCATATTAGGCGCAACAGGATGTTCGAACTTGCTCGACATTCATGCTCCCCGATTGTGCATGCGCTTCACCACATCCCGCGCAACAGGGCAAGCAATCAAGGAGATAGACGTATGAGACGAGTGTCGTCCCTCAGCGGCTTACCGAGGAACCGCCTCGAATCCCATTCATCTTACCCATGCTTAATGCCTGTTAAACCTCGTTGGCCATTTGCCGTTCCTCATAGGTGCACCTTTGTGAACTCAGGACGGTGAATGCCAGACGTATTTGACTCGACAGCCGCTGCCGGACTTTCGATCTTGGCGATAGGCGCGCATCCCGACGACATCGAACTTGGTTGTGGTGGGAGTCTCGCCAAGCTCGCGGCAACCGGCGCGCGCATTCAAGCCGTAATCTTCTCAAAAGGGCGTCGGGGCTCGATCTTGGACGGGGACCGTGAGCTAGAATCTCTTTCTGCACTTTCCGCGCTCGGCATCCACGACATCGCTATCTACGATTTCGAAGACACGCAATTATCATCCAACCTGAATGAAATGATAACCTTGCTGAATCAACATGTTAAATCTGGAAAACCCGATCGGGTCTACACGATGTTTCAGCAAGACCGCCATCAGGATCACCGCTCGGTATACGAAGCTTCGGCCGTGAGTTGCCGACAAGTGCCGCAATTGCTCGGCTATGAGACCCCCAGTTCGTATCCCAACTTCACGCCAACAGTTTTTGAGCAGATCAACGATCAGCTCGAAGCCAAAGTCGGCGCGCTCAAGTGCCACAAAAGCCAAGGAACAAGGCTTTACATGCAGGAAGAACAAGTTCGAAGCGCTGCGATTTTTCGCGGCGTTCAGGTGAATTTGGGTCCGTGCGAGGGGTTTATGCCCTACAAGATGATCCTTTGATTACAGACAATGAAGGCGATCTTCTTCCTTTCTGTCGTGGCGATCGCGCTGACTTGGTTGGCTTTGCGCTGGCGCAGGCCGCCGTGCCGAGCATATCGATCTGTCGATGCGATCATCCCGGCATTCAACGAAGAGTTGTGCATCCGTGGTTCCGTCGGGCAACTGCTCAAGAATCCGTATTTTGATCGAATCATTGTCGTGAACGACGGTTCTTCAGATGGAACCCCAGCAATCCTTGATCTGCTCGCTTCCGAGCACCAGCGCCTGATTGTAGTGCACCAGAAAAACACCGGCAAGGGTGGAGCGTTGATGGCGGGCCTCGCACAAACAAAAGCGCGCTTTGTGTTTCTCACTGACGCAGACACGTTGTTGCCACCGGACAATGACGGACTTGGCTACATGATTTCCGAGATGAACCGCGGTGCAGACGCGGTCGGCGGCATTCCCTCGTCCAACCTTACGGGCGCCGGAATTCTGCCGCACATTCGGGCGACCGTAAAACTGCCCATGATCATGCTCAAACGCACTTTCCAGCAGATACTCGGTGGAGCCCCTTTCCTTGTCTCGGGGGCATGCGGGATGTTCCGAACCGACGTGTTGCGACAAGTGCCATTCTCCGATCGCACAAAGGTCGAGGATCTTGACCTGACATGGTCTCTGATCGGCAGGGGATTTCGCGTTAGACAGACGCCCCGATGCATCGTCTATTCGCAGGAGTGCAACTCGATCAAGGACGAATGGCTTCGCTGGCGAAGATGGATTGTCGGATACGCCGTGTGCATGCGGTTGCATCACAGATTATTGCTCAGCCGCTTCGGCCTGTTCAGCATCATGCCAATGTTCTTGTTGGTCTTTGTCGGAGCCGGATCTTACCTGGCGATGTTCGGGGTCAGCCTGTTTCAAGGTGAGTTCGGCAAGGCATCGCTCCAGATTTTTCCTCTGCTCTGGATGATCGCGGTTTGCCTGATCGGCTTGGTCAGCGCGATTCATCATCGACGTTTCTGGCTGGTGCCGCTCGCCCCCGCAGCGGTGATCTATGTCTTTTTGTCCTATACGCTCTGGATCGTTCACGGGATTCGCGGACTCCTGACAGGTCAGGAACTGAAGCGCGACAAGCCTCCAAGATATTCCCATGTGGTGGGCTGAAATCCAGTCTCTGGGAGATCGGCTTGCATCCGCAATGGCCGAGGGTTCAGCCGGGATCGACGCCACTGCGGTGATCGAGCGTGGAGCCACACTCGACGATCAATCGGGTCCAATTGTCATCGGCGCCGGGTCAAGGATATGCGCCGGTGCATTCCTGCGTGGTCCGATCACAATCGGGACGAATTGCCTGATCGGCAATCTTGCGATGCTTCGTGGGCCCATCATGATTGGCGACCAGGTTCGCGTCGGCTTTTCAGCCGAGCTAAAGCAAGCGCTGATTGCTGACAGGGTAAGCATCGGCCCAATGTGTTTCGTCGCGGACTCCAAGGTTGACGAAGATGCCTATCTCGGCGCGCAGGTTCGGACATCGAACCAACGGCTGGACCGAAAAGCGATCACTGTGCGTGAGGGAAGCGAAGAGCGTTCCACCGGTCTCGACAAGTTGGGATGCTGGATCGGTGCCCGGGCATCTCTCGGCATCCAGGTGATTATCCTGCCGGGCCGCGTAATCGCGCGAGACTCGCTGTTCGAGCCACGGATCACGGTCGCCCGCAACTACCCATCCGGTCACTACCGGGCACAGCAGATCATCGAACGCGTTAGTTGAAAGAGAAACTCATGAAAAAACCCACCCTTTTCGGAGCGAGCCTTTTGCTCCTCGGCCATGGCTTGACCGTTCCTATGGCAATGGCCCAAACCGCCAGGACTGCCGGGCCAGAGCAGGCGATCCTCGTGACTGCAGAATCTCAGGACTTCTCAAAGAACCGCGGATCACTCCGCTCGGTGAGACTCGAGTATAAATTCGACGATGGGGACACAACGGTCCTCGCCGGTCCCTCGGTCGGTGAACGCACGGCAATCGGGCGCAACGATACATCGCTCGGGTTTGAAGGGGCAATCTATCAAGATTGGTCGAAGAAAATCTCGACGCGAACCCATCTGTTTGTTGCTGAAAACAATCCTGTCTTTGCGCATATCAATGTTGCGCAAGACATTACGGTTCGCGTCGCCCGCCAAGCGACTATAACAACTGGCGTGCGTTGGGCGGAATATTTTGGTAGTCGTGACGTAACGTTTTTGTCCCTGGGGGGTCGGCGCTATTTCAAAAATGGATCGATTGCCTATCGTCTTACCTGGACAAAAGCCGAAGGGCGGAACGCGTTCGTTGCCCATCTGGCGAATCTGACGCTCAACGACAGCCATGGTGCTGGAAAGACCCAAGTTTGGCTCAGCACGGGAGCGGCGTCGCTGGCGCGGTCGCAAATTGACGACAATTTCGCCCGAAGCGATCGGGCATTCATGATTCAACGCACCCAGCCCTTGTCACACAATTTCGCCTTGGTTCCCTCTTTCGGACTTTCGTCTCTCGGATATGCCGGTGGTCATTATACGAGCACCAATCTCGGACTGGGGCTGTTGATTGCTTTGAATTGACGACTGCGGGCAGAAAACATGTGGAGACGTCGGCAACGTTGCTATCGCATTCCTGCGGCTACCAGCGGATAAATCCCGCGCACGATGATCGCCACGCCGCGCGGATTTGGATGCAACTGGTCTGCGATCAACAAGGCTCGGTTGGGCGTTACGCCGTTCATGAAGAACGGATAAAGCCGCGTCCGGTGCTTTTTTGCAAGGCTCGCAAAGATCGGGTCGAACTGCGCCTGATAGGCCTTCCCCAAATTGGGCGATGCACGCATGCCAGCCAGGATGACGGGAATGCGTCGCTTGCCCAGCTCGGTCAGGATCGCATCAAGGTTCGCCCGCGTCTGATCGGGTTTGAGGCCGCGCAGCATATCGTTCGCGCCGAGTTCGAGGATGACAAGATCGGGCTTTGCCTTGAGCCCGGCCAGTACAAAGGCCAATCGCCCTCGACCGGCAGCGCTCGTATCACCTGACACTCCGGCGTTATGGACGCGGGCCGGAATTCCGCCTTTGATCAGCGCTGCCTGCAATTGCGCAGGAAAGGATTCGTTCGGCTTCAACCCGTAACCTGCGGTCAGGCTATCTCCGAATGCGAGCACAAGCTTGTCCTTCGCCCAGGCTGGCGGCGCAAAAATAAGTGCCGCCGCTTGGAGAAAGGCCAACGCCCACCCATATGCACGCAAACGCTTCATCGGAAAAATCCTCAATGTCCTCCCCCCATATTGTGATGAATGCCCGAAATGTCACCCTGACACTCGGAGAAAAGACCGCACGCGTCGATAT
>JANLST010000262.1:0-3206 GCA_031362505.1 Sphingomonadales bacterium | reverse complement strand
TCCGGTTGTGGGATTGGCAGGTCCCGCAATGGTTTTTGCATGTTTTGGCCTGGTTACGGCGATCGCCGCGATTCGCTGGCTGCCACCCGACCCAGTTGAGGAGGATTTGACCGATGCGCGCGGAGCAAATGTTTCATACCCGTCGATTGGGGGCGCGCCGACCGGAGCAAGCGTCACCCGCGCTACCTCGGCCTTTGTCGACGCGGAACTCAAACTGCGAGATCCGCGGATCTGGCCCTGGATGCTTGCCGGACTGATCATGGGCCACGCACAGGCGATGACGGGTTCGGCAATGGGCTTTCTCGTTATCGATCGGTTGCACTTGGACGTCACCGAACTCGCAACCCAGCAGGCGATCGGCCTGGTCCTTATGTCAGGCGCTGGGACTGCTCTTTTTGTTCAATGGGGGCTTATCCCGCTATTCAACCTTGCCCCCCGCACCATGATGATCGTCGGGCTTGGCCTTGCTGTCGTCGGCTTCATTGCGACATCAAACGCAACCAGCCTGTATGGAATTTCCACGGGTTATGCTTTGTCTTCAATGGGTTTTGGTTTCACCAGGCCAGCCTTTACTGCCGGATCTTCGCTGGCGGTTGGGCGTCGACTCCAGGGCCTTGTTGCAGGCCATGTTACGGCGATAAACGGGGCTTCGTTCGTGCTGGGGCCAACCATTGGCGTTGGACTTTATGAGCTATGGCAACCCTTGCCGTTTCTGGTCGCAGCTGGCGTAACGCTGTTCATGATTCCCTATGCGCTGATCCGCCTCAGTCTTTCGGACCACGAGGTGCCAGCATCCCAGGAGCAATGAAGCCCATCGTTGGCGTCGGCTTGAACGCATCGATCTTCAACTGGGCATGAATCTTTTCATATTCTCGTTCCATCTCGGAAGTGACCGACGCTCGCGTATCAAGCAACGCACTTTCGAAATGCGCTTTCGTGACCTTTTTCGACTTCAACGATTCGCGCAAAGCCGCAAGTCCGGCACGACGCACGAGATCCTCCAAATCTGCGCCGGTGAATTTGTCGGTGCGTTTGGCAAGGGCGCTTAGATCAACATCCTTGGCCAGTGGCATCTTCTTGGTGTGAATTCCGAGAATATGTTTACGGCCTGCCTCGTCCGGTACAGTCACATAGATCAGTTCATCCAGCCGGCCCGGTCGCATGAGGGCCGGATCGATCAGTGTCGGGCGATTGGTCGCGCCAATGACGACAACCGACTGCATTTCCTCGATGCCGTCCATCTCCGCCAATAGCATATTGACGACGCGTTCCGTTACTTGGGGCTCTCCGGCCCCGCCGCTTCCGCGCGCCGGAACAAGGCTGTCCATCTCGTCGATGAAGATGATGCATGGGGCAACCTGTCGCGCGCGTGCAAAAAGGCGGGCAATCTGTTGCTCGCTTTCGCCATACCATTTTGAGAGGAGATCACTTGACTTGATCGCGATGAAGTTTGCCTCGGCCTCGCGGGCCACAGCCTTGGCGAGCAGGGTCTTGCCAGTGCCCGGGGGACCATAAAGCAGAAACCCCTTGGCTGGGCGAATGCCCAGGCGCCGGAAGGCTTCCGGATTCTTGAGGGGAAGTTCAATGCCTTCCTTGAGCTTTCGTTGTGCCTCATCCAGCCCGCCAAGATCTTCCCAACGAACGTCAGGCATCTGCACCATGACTTCGCGCATTGCGGAGGGTTGGACGCGCTTCAACGCTGCCTGGAAATCCTCACGGGTCACGGAAAGCTTGTCCAGGACTTCAGGCGGGATGGCCGGATTCTCAAGATCAAGCATCGGCATGATCCGGCGCACAGCCTCTATGGCGGCTTCGCGGGTCAGCGCAGCAAGATCCGCACCCACAAATCCATAGGTTGTCCGGGCCAACTCTGCGAGGTCCACGCCTTCGCCCAGCGGCATGCCGCGGGTATGAATGGCGAGGATCTCGCGGCGTCCGCGTATGTCCGGTACACCGATGATAATCTCGCGATCAAAACGACCTGGACGACGCAAGGCCTCGTCAATCGCTTCCGGGCGATTCGTTGCTGCGATCACGATCAGGTTTGCGCGCGGCTCTAGGCCATCCATCAACGTCAGCAACTGCGCGACGAGACGCTTTTCTGCCTCTCCGGTCACATTGCTGCGTTTTGGTGCGATCGAATCTATTTCATCGATAAAGATGATTGCCGGCGCGGCCTTGGCGGCATTTTCAAACACTTCGCGCAGCTTTTTTTCGCTTTCGCCATACCCCGAACCCATGATTTCAGGGCCGTTGATCAGGAAGAATTCGGCTGCGCTTTCATTTGCCACGGCTCGTGCAAGCCGCGTTTTTCCTGTTCCAGGTGGACCGTGAAGCAGGACTCCCTTGGGTGGGTCTACCCCAAGTCGCTGGAACAGTTCCGGGTAGCGCAGTGGCAATTCCACCATCTCGCGCAGTGCATCGATAGTTTCTCCCATGCCGCCAATATCGTCATAGGTCACATCAACGCGACGAGCATCGGCAGGCTCCTCATATTCCGCGCGCAATTCGACTTCGGTCTCGGCGTCAATATGGACGATGCCTTTGGGGCTGACGGACACCACGGTCAGGCGAATTTCCTGCAAGGCATAAGCGGGTGCCGCGAGCATCTGGCGCAGCTGGGGCGGCATATCGCTCCGATCGACCTGTTGCTGGCCTGCCGTCGCGACGACATCCCCTGCGGTCAGGGGACGACCGACAAAGTTACGCTTCAACGCGGCGCCAGAACCTTGGAGCCGAAGATTTTGCTGTGCCGGTGCAAAAACCACGCGTTGCGCTGGCTTGGACTCAACCTTGCGGATCTCGACAAACTCGCCGGTTGCAACGTTCGCATTGATCCGCGAGAGGCCATCAAGACGAACAACGGAAAGTGCCTCGTCTTCGGGGTAGGGCAGGATCGCCCGTGCAACGGTTGTCCGCTTGCCAACGATTTCGATTACATCGCCCTCCAGCACACCGAGCTTGCTCATGACGTCACGCGGCAAGCGGGCCAAACCATGTCCGCTCTCTTCAGGCCTGGAATTGGCGACCTGCAATTTGGTCGTGTTGTTTTCGCTGTCGGCCATTTCACAATCCTGCTTGTATCGAAGCAAACAAGATAGGGCGCCTGACGCGACAAAAAAAGGGGCCGGTTCCGAGGAACCGACCCTTGAAAGTTTGATAGGAGAGGATGCCTGAAAGGCCTGTTCTAGGTGCACCGCACCATA
>JANLST010000257.1:0-2593 GCA_031362505.1 Sphingomonadales bacterium | reverse complement strand
GCAAGAACCGCCTGTTGTTGTCAAACAGCAGAATGAACTGGCTCGGGAGTTTTCGTCGGCCACCGCTCAGTCACCGTCACACACGCCGCGCGCGCTGCCCGGATCAAACGGGAAAGCCGCCTTCACATTGCGGTTGGATGGCGAGCGCCATTTGCGACTGCGCCTTGTGTGTGCGGTTCAGCATCGCTCGGCCCAGCAAGTCGTGACCCAGGCGCTTGATGAATTCCTTGCCCGGCAACCCGACAATGCGTCGTTGGCGGCAACATCATCCAAGTGAATTAACAAAAAAGAGGTGGAGGCGAATGATGAAAACAGTTGGCATGCTCAAAATCGCAGCGTCGTCACTCGTGCTGTTGACGGCGATCGCTCCGGTCAATGCATCGCAGTACGGGAACGAGGCGTCGGCGCCTGCAAAGGTCGCTGCGGAAGCGGCCCGGCAAGCCACCAAATTCATGGACAAGCGCAAATTCGCAAATGCCGTGGAAAAGGCGGAGATTGCCGTCGCAGCCATGCCGCGTGTCGCCGAATATCGCGCCCTTCTTGGTCAGGCCTATCTTTCGGCTGGACGGTTCATTTCGGCAGAAACCATGCTCGGAGAAGCGGCTTCGCTTGATCCAGCCAACGTCCGCGCTGGCTTGAACCTGGCACTTGCGCAGATTGCCAACGACCATAAGGATCGTGCGCTTGCAACTCTCGACACCTATCGAGATCGGCTCGCAGCTTCAGATTTTGGCCTTGCCGTTGCCCTTGCCGGTGATCTTGAAGACGCAACCAGTGTCCTTGAGGCTGCCGTCCGGGCACCGGAGAGTGACGCCAAGACCCGCCAGAACCTTGCATTGGCCTATGCGCTGGCGAACCGCTGGCGCGAAGCCCGCATCATGGCGTCGCAGGATCTTTCTGGCGATGTCCTTTATGCTCGCATGACCGAATGGGCCGCCATGTCGAATCCCTCGACAGCGTCGCAACAGGTTGCAAGCCTCCTTCGAGTCACGCCGGTTTTCGATCCTGGACAACCGCAACAGCTTGCGCTCGTTCCGGGATCTGACCAGCAAGTCGCGGTTGCCATTCCTGTCCGGATTCCCGAGCCCGCCGCTGTCGTGTCCTTCAACTCTGAACCTGTGCCGGTCTTCGAAGTTGCTTCTCCGACGCCACAGCCTGCGCCAGTGGCTTCGGCCGCCGTCGAACCCACGCCAGTCCAGGTTGCAGAAGCATCTCCTGTCTCAGCGGCACTGAAAGTTATTGCAGGGGTGATCTGGGGCGAATCCACGCCAGTGGTCCAGGCCGTCCCGGCCAGCTACACGCGGCCGGCTCCGCTGATCCGTTCGTCGGCGCATCCGGTCAAACAAGTCGTTGTACCGGCTGAAAATTCGATGATTGCGCAATCGGCGCGTCCGTTCCGCCCCGTTGAAAGCGGCAATTTCGTCGTCCAGCTTGGCGCATTTGGAAACGAAGCCCGGGCGCAAATTGCGTGGCGCGGTGCGGTTGGTCGCAGTCGCGAACTGGCCAATTATGGCGCATCATCGGCACGCGTGCAGGTAAAGAACGCTTCGCTTTATCGCCTGTCCGTCGCCGGTTTCACCACGCGTAACGCTGCCAGCCAGGTTTGCTTGCGGATCAAGGCCGCCGGCGGCGATTGCTTCGTGCGCGCTGTAGCGGGCGATACGCCCCTGCAATGGGCATCGATTCCCGGCGGCACCAGACTCGCCTCGCGTGACTGATTTCCCGCGTATTTGGGGTGTAAGAGGGTGGTCAGCCGAGAGGCCGGCCACCCTTGATCGTTTTGAGCACGCGGCCTTGCGTCGGCAGCTTGTCGAACGGCGTGTTGTTGGCTTGGCCCGCGAATTTGTCCCCATCGATGATCCAGGGCGTATCCGGGTCGAACAGGATCAGGTCAGCGGCTGTATCCACCGCCAATGATCCGCCTTCAACGCCAATAATCCGTGCCGGGTTTGCTGAAAGCATCGCCGTCAGCCTGGGCAAGGCGATGACGCCGTCCCGCACAAGCCCAAGCCCCATTGCGAGCAGAGTTTCCGCCCCCGCCATACCCGGTTCGGCATCGGCGAACGGGAGGCGCTTGGCCTCCGGTCCCCGCGGGTCGTGGGCTGAACACAAGACATCGATCGTACCGTCCGCTATGGCTTCGAGGCAGGCCTGACGGTCGGCTTCGCAGCGCAAGGGCGGGGAAAGCCGCGCAAAGGTGCGGAAATCCGTCACGGCAATGTCCGAAAGGAAGAGGTGCGCCGGTGTAATGCCGCAAGTGACCGACAGGCCATGCGCCTTGGCCTTGCGCACCAGCGCCAATCCGCCCCCCGTGGTAACTTGCCGGAAATGGATCGACGCGCCCGTTTCCTCGACCAGTGCAAGGTCGCGCGCAATCGCCATCGCCTCGGCGCGGGCGGGAGCGCTGGCAATGCCAAGCCGCGTTGCGGTTTCTCCCGACGTGGCGACCGCATGGCCGGTCAGACTTTCATCCTCGGCATGGGCAATCACGGTCAACCCCAAGGACGCGGCGTAGGAGAGCACGCGGAGCATCGCGCCTGAATCCGCAACCTGCCCGCGTCCGGTCGATACGGCCTTGGCACCGGCACGCACC
>JANLST010000192.1:0-6095 GCA_031362505.1 Sphingomonadales bacterium | reverse complement strand
TTGCCGCTTCGAGAACGCTCTTTTGCGCTAGGCCTTGGCAACACGGCACCCAATATTGGCGCGATCATCACACCACTTCTCATCCCTCCGTTTGCCCTTGCCTTTGGCTGGAAGGCGGCCTTCATCGTTACGGGCAGTCTTGGCTTTGTCTGGCTTGTTTTCTGGGTGCTGTGTACGCGCTCGCTGGTTCCGGTTGATCAACCAAAGGCTGAACCTGCGGAAAAGGCGCGGTTCGATTTTCGTGCACTTTTCTCCGATCGGCGCACATGGGCCGTGGTCGGTGCCAAATTCCTGAGCGACCTGGTTTGGTTCTTCCTGTTGTTCTGGATACCCGATTTCTTTGCCCGCGTGTTTGACATGAAACAGGGAACCCTCGGCCTGCCGGTGGCGATCATCTACAGTTTTGCGGCCGTCGGCGCGCTTTCGTCGGGAATATTGTTTCCCCGCCTCCTCTCGCGCGGCTGGACCGTCAATCGGGCCCGCAAGTCATCGATGTTCTTCTATTCATGCATGATCCTGCCGATGCCACTTGCGTTGTTCGCACCCAATCCCTGGATCGCGTCAATCGTGATCGGAATCGCACTGTTTGCGCATCAGGGATTTTCGACCAACGTGTTCGGGATGACGGCCGATGTCGTGCCGGTCGGACGGGTCGCGACAGTGATCGGCGCAGGGGCAGTTGCCGGCAATCTTTCCGGAGCTGGCATGATCGAATTTGCGGGATTCAGTCTTTCGAATGGGTTGGGCTACTGGCCAATGTTCGCGATCTGCGCGAGCGCTTATCTGCTCGCCACATTGTGGGTGCACCTGATGCTGCCCGACATTCGGCCCTATGGCGAAGAGGCTTGACGCGAAAAAGGGGCCCGGACCATTCTGTACGAGCCCCTTCCTGTAACCTTCGTGCGACCCGAAGGAATTATTTTCCGCCGAAATTGACCTTTGCGGTCACGCCAAAATAGCGATCGGCATCGCGGGGAATTTGATAGCGGTAGGACCCTCCAGGGCCGCCATTGCTGATCGCAGCCGCAAAACTCTTGTCGAAAAGATTGCGTACCTGGAACGTGATCCGATAGCGGTCTTCCGCATCCGAGAATCCGGCGGTAAGATTGAACAGACCATATCCGTCGATTGTTCCCAGGCGACGCTGGACTGCGTTCGGGGTAAAGAGTGCAAGTTCCTTCGATTGAAACGAACCCTGCGCTCCAAAAAAGACGTCAACCGCTCCACCCGTGCGCAAACGATAGTCGGCACCAAGCGATCCCTTCCATTTGGGTGCGAAACCAAGTGATGTTCCAGAGGGCACAATAGCCGTCGGCGCAGCACCCGGCGCAACATTGAACTGGTCAACGCGGGCATCGGTATAAGCGAGACCCCCAGAAATGCTTAGGTCACGGGTTGGCCGATAGATCAGATCGAGCTCTCCGCCCCGTGTCGACACGGTGCCGGCATTGGTGAAGCGAGTTACGACGACGCCCGCAACCAAGTCAGGGTTGTTGGCCTGGAAGTTATGATATTTGGCATAATAGGCGGCTAGGTTGACGACCAACTTGCCACCGAACAGGGTGTTCTTGAGACCAAGTTCATAGGCATCGGACGTCTCGGGCGAGATCTCGTTCGTACCCGTGGCCGTCAGGTTGAAGAACACGTTGAATGCTGGACCCTTATAGCCCCGCGCATAGGTGACGTAGGCCGTTGAGTTGCGACTGATGTCGAACTGCGCACCACCTTTGCCCGAGATATTGGTATCGCTTGCATGGTTTTGGAAAACCGTTGCCGGCGCGCCGGTCCCTGTAATCGTCACCGGGAAACTTGGCTGGATGCCGGGACCGGCAAGCGTTGTATTCCGGCTATGAAACACATCTAGCTTGTCATTGGTATAGCGCAGTCCGCCAATCAGCCGGAAACGCTCTGCAATGTTCAAGGTTGCTTGACCGAACAGGGCAAAATTCTTGAAGGTCGAACCGAAATCGGCTGTCGCGGTTGGAAACGTTGACGGGTTCGCCAGCGGACTTGTGCACGGCGTGAGAACTGTTGGCGCAGGCGCCACGGCAGATGTGCACACAGTGTCCCTGCGCGTGAATATCCTTTCAGAAACTGCGCGCGAATAATAGGCACCGATCACATAATTGAAAAACTGTTTGCCCGGCGATGTCAGCCTGATCTCCTGACTGAATGTATGGCCGGTTTGGGGGCCGTTATCGTGCAGCTGGTTGAAGCCAATGTATGCTGCCGGCAGGAAATCGCCATCCCGGATTTCGGTGTTCTTGTAGTTACGATAGGCCGTGATTGAAGTCAGCGTAAGCGGGCCGAGATCGGCATCGCCCTGCAAGGAAAAACCATATCCGGCTTCCTTGGTTTGCGTCACCTGGTTCTGAGCGACCTGACGGGTCTTGTCGCCTTTGGGCGCTGGAAGCGCGGATGATGAAAGGTTCGTTATGACGGCACCCAACGCGTCGAGCGGGGGTGTACCGATCAACTCGGCGCAGCAATCGTCATTGTTCTTGTGATAGTCTGCGATCAGCATGAACTTGATATCAGGGGAGGCGTCAGCTTCGATCTGGACGCGGCCGCCATAGTGCTTGAAACCGTTGACCTTTTTGCCAACGGTCACATTGGTGACGTTGCCACTATAGTCACTGTAAAAGCCGGTCATCCGCGTACGGACGTCTTCGCCCAACGGCACATTGACGACAGCGCGGCCTCGATATTCGCTCTTTGTGTAGAAACCAGCTTCGAGATAACCGCCAAACTCTTCTGTTGGGCGCTTGGTGGTAATGTTGATAACGCCGGCCGAGGCGTTCTTTCCGAACAGCGTTCCCTGCGGTCCGCGAAGCACCTCAAGTCGGTCAATATCGACAAGATCACTGAAGGCTTCGCCGGCCCGACTGAACACAACACCATCGACGACGGTCGAGACAGACGGCTCACCTGCGATCGAGAATGTCGCTGTGCCAACACCGCGCAAAAAGAGCGACTGATTGAGCGTTGTTCCGGATTTCAGAAAGTTCAGCGACGGCACGAGATACTGTGCACCTTCGAGACTAACTTTGCCCTGGGATGCCAGAGCATCACCACTGACCACGGAGACCGCGACGGGAACGTCCTGCAGGCGCTCCGCTCGCTTTTGCGCCGTCACGATTATTTCGGCAGGTACCGCTTCGTCCTCTGCAGCCGGAGCCTCTTGTGCGAAACTCGGCGCAGATACTGCAATCAGCGCCAGTGCGCTTGTTGCCATCAGGAAAGTCTTCATCTTGTTCCTCCTCATTTTCACTCGGCAACGCCAAGTGTATTCCTCTCAAAAGCCAAGTTCGGCCATCTCCACGACGCGCTTCTCCCGCGCGCTGAGTTCTGCGGCGGCGCCAATCGCAACCGCCATCAATCCGTCCTGCGCTGTCACTTCAACCGACCCGGTTCCAAGGATCGCAGCGCGAAACTTCTGATGTTCATAATAGGTCGAGCCATGATGATGGCCTGCCTTCAATATGGTTTCTTCAACATCGATCCGCGTCCGCTCCACCGCCTTGGGAGCCATGAAGCCGGTCCGTGGCGAAAAAACGAGTTCGCCGGCAGGGATCAGGCAATCGAGACGGGCCTTGTCGCCCACTGCGGTGATTTCTTCTTGATTCTCTGCACCTTCGGCAAACATCGAGAGGTCAAGCATGGCGCGCGTCCCATTCGCGAAATCGACCGTCGTGTAGCTATTGTCTATGATGTCCGGGCGTTTGCCATCATAGGCTTCGTCGAGATGGTTCACGTCCATCGCGCCCGAACAATAGACGCGTACCGGCTCTGAACGCATAATCAGACGCATCAGATCGAAGAAATGGCAGCACTTTTCCACCATTGTGCCGCCCGTATTCGCCGCAAACCGGTTCCAGTCTCCCACTTTCGACAAGAATGGAAATCGATGCTCGCGAATTGAAAGCATCTGGAGCTTGCCGACGCGACCGTCATGAAGCTGGCGGATGAACTCGACCGCCGGTGGCATGTAGCGATATTCCATCGCCGTCCAGAAGATGCCTGGAGCTCCGGCCGCGCGATCGACGATCCACTTCGCATCGTCGATGGTCGTTGCCAGCGGTTTTTCGCAGAGGATGTGGACGCCATTGTCAAAGAGCGGCGCAAGTACGTCGCGGTGGGTGTGGTTTGGACTGGCCACAATCACCGCATCAACAAGACCCGAGGCGGCCAGTGCGCCCGAGTCGGAGAATTCAGCAACACCTTCGGCCCGGTTGCCCAGGGCAGTTTTTGCCCATTCAAGCGACGCGGGCGCTGGATCTGCAAGCGCAGTAACCACCGCGCCCGGCGTCAGTGCCAGGTTCTGGATATGCTCCACACCCATCATCCCCGAGCCTATCAGCCCGTATCTTATCGTTTCGGCCACCCGTCCTGCCCACTTTATGACAACGATGTCTGAAATGCCTTTTCTCACGCAAAGGAAGATTGTGCAAGGCGGTAAGATGCAGGGAGCATGGAATGGCCGAAGACTGTTTCCCATCTGCAACAGCCGTGTTAGGCACTTGCCCATGCGCGTCACAATCAAGGATGTTTCCCGCGTCGCAGGCGTGTCGATCAAGACCGTTTCGCGCGTGCTCAACAAGGAACGCTATGTCCGCGCAGATACGCGCGAGCGAGTCGAAGCCGCCGTCAAGACGCTGAAATTCAGCCCCAGCCTCGCGGCGCGCGCGCTGGCCGGTCGGCGCTCATTCCAGATAGCGCTGATCTACGACAATCATTCTCCCTTCTATATCCACCAGATTCAGGAAGGCGTCTGGGCGCAGTGCAAGGAACAGGGTGTCCGCATGTTGGCGCAACCGGCCGATGTTGCCTCGCCTACGCTCGCCGCCGAAATCGGCGGTTTGATCGATGAGACTCATGTGGACGGTGTGATTCTGTCTTCTCCTGTGACCGATGCCCCCGCAGTTCTGGTGGAGTTGGAACGTCGCGGTATCCCCTTTGTCCGAATTTCTCCTGGAACGAATCATGCATTGACGTCCTCTGTCTTCATGGATGACGTCCAGGCTGCGGACGACATGACGACCCACCTGGTCAATGAAGGGCACAAGCGGATTGGCTTCATCGTTGGTCATCCCAATCACATGGCGAGTGATCAGCGCCTTTTTGGATATCGTCGTGCACTCGATCGGGCAGGCGTGTCATTTGAGCCGAGTCTCGTTCAGCCCGGCCTGTTCGATTTCGCGAGCGGAGCCGCGGCGGCGGAAGCGCTGCTCTCACTGAGCGAGCCTCCCTCCGCCATTTTTGCAAGCAATGATGACATGGCGGCGGGTGTGCTGGCGGTCGCGCACCGCAGGGACATTGCAGTGCCCGAGGCGCTATCCGTTGCCGGTTTTGACGATACAGAGTTGGCAAGCGCGGTCTGGCCGCCGCTCACGACGATTCGTCAACCAACCCGCGATCTCGCCTATGCCGCCGCTGAGCTTCTTTTCAGCAAGGAAGGTGGAGTCATCCATCGTCGGCTTCAGCACGAATTGATTGTGCGAGGCTCAACCGGGCGGGCACGCCCTGATGCGCTTCGCCCTTGACCGGCAATGCATCTGTCGGCAGAATAAGACAGCGTTGTCAGCATCGAACAAGATTGAGGTTGCATGTCCTTTCTCCCCACTCCTCCCGCCACTCGCATTCTTGGCCCTGGCGGCAAAGAGATAAGCAGCTTGGCCTGGGGGATGTGGCGCTTTGAAGGCGATAACATAGCGGCTGCCCAAGGGCTGGTCCAAACGGCGCTCGACGCCGGGATCACGTTATTCGACACTGCCGATATCTATGGTTTTAATGGTGAGGACGGCTTTGGAGATGCCGAAACATTGCTCGGCAAGGCCTTCAAGGCCAGTCCCCGACTTCGCGATGGGATGGTGCTCACGACCAAGGGCGGGATCATGCCGCCTGTCCCCTATGACCAGAGCCGCGATTATGTGATGGCTGCACTCGATGCGTCGCTTTCGCGACTCGGTGTCGATCACGTTGATCTTTGGCAGGTCCATCGGCCCGACATTCTCACCCATCCGCAGGAACTAGCCCGCACGCTTGAGGACATGGTCAAAGGCGGGAAGGTCGGCGCAATTGGCGTTTCCAACTTC
>JANLST010000183.1:0-2612 GCA_031362505.1 Sphingomonadales bacterium | reverse complement strand
TTAACGGCACGCTCGAGGGTGTTATCGTCGGTGCGGCGGCCAAGAAGGAGGCCTTGCTCTCGACATTGGCCGAAAAAGGCTGGTCATCTGCCGATTCACTCGCTGTGGGGGATGGCGCCAACGATATTCCGATGATCGAAGTGGCCGGCCTTGGCGTCGCCTATCACGCCAAACCGAAAACCCGCGCGGCCGCAGATGCAGGCGTGACGCATGGCGATCTGACAACGATCCTCTATGCCATGGGATACTCGAGGTCCGACTGGACGGCTTGATCCTCGTTGCGTTGTGCCCAATGGGGAGAGATCAAACCGTCACGGCGCTACGGGAAAACAGGGCTGCACCGACGACCTTAGTGAGGCGCACGTTCTTTCGGCAACAGCCTTGGATTCAAACCCTCCTGCCTGAAGCCGGGTAATCGGCCCCGCCTTGACGTAAAACGGCTGGACGCCCGAAAGCCCTGCCGACTTGCCGTGCAGGGTAGCCCAGAGCTTTTTGGCCATTGTCGGGTCACTGAAAGCGCCAAGCTGGATCCGCCAGCTCCCCGTTTGAACGGTTACAGGTTTTCCGGGTCTGGACGAGGCCATCGTCACCTGCGGTTTCGGTTCGGGCGCCTTTGCGGCCACGACGGGTTTGGGCGCTGGCTTCGACACCGTCACCGGCTGTTTTGAAGGCGGCAGCGCTTCTGAGCGGATTGCTGTCACCGGCTTGGACGGTGCCTTCGCCACCGGATCGGGCAAAGGCATCGGGCGTGATGCCTGTTGCTCAAGATCGCGTGCCATCACCAGCCCTTTTTGCCGCTGGTCAAGCGGTATGTAGCGATCCATCTCTGCAAGGCTGGCGGACGCGGCACCAAGGCCGGCGGCTGATGCTCGCGTCATCAGGGCATAAGCGCGTGGCCAGTCCTTCTTGACCATATCCCCGTTGAACAAGGCAGTCCCAAAGATATATTGGGCGCGCGGTTCACCGCGACCAGCTGATTTCTGGATGAACGGAAGCGCCTGTTGCCGGTCGCCATTCTGAAAAAGGATGAGGCCGTAATTGTCTTCGGCCTGAAGATGGCCCTGGAGTGAAGCCTTGCGATACCATTCTTCTGCTGCTTTCAGATCGACTGGTACCCCACGCCCGAGCTTGTAAGCCTGTCCAAGGTTGAACTGCGCGTCGGCATCGCCGTTGATCGCGGGCTGGCGCCATTCCTTGACCGCTGTGGTGTAATCACCCCGGCTCCATGCGTCGACACCCGCTTTCACATCCGCCAAAACGGGCGAGGTCCATATTGCGGCCAACAGGCCAAGCGTTGCCAACGCCGATCGTGCGATATTTCTTACTCTCACTCTCTGAAAATCCTGATATATTGATGGCATTGGGCTCAGTTTCTTCCTTGCACGATTTTGCGCGACCGAAATCAAGGGAAAAAAGCGTGATCAAGGGCCACAAGTGTTAACCTTATTTTAGCCATCCACGTGCGAATTAGGGACCAAGTATTGCAACTTGGGGAATTTATATGCGCGTACTGGCGATGGCATCGCAAAAGGGCGGGTCCGGCAAGACAACCTTGTCAGGGCATCTGGCTGTCCAGGCCCAGCTTGCGGGGGCCGGCCCGGTCGTCCTCATCGATATCGATCCGCAAGGCTCGCTCGCAGATTGGTGGAATGAGCGGGAAACCGAGCTTCCTGCCTTTGCACAGACCACGGTCGCCCGACTTGCGAGTGACCTTGAAATGCTGCGCGAGCAAGGCTTCAAACTGGCAGTCATCGATACGCCACCTGCCATCACAATGGCGATCCAGAGCGTGATTGCCGTTGCCGAACTGATCGTCATCCCGACTCGCCCCAGTCCGCATGACCTCCGCGCTGTTGGTGCAACGGTCGATCTTTGCGACCGCGCTGGAAAGCCGCTGATCTTCGTGGTCAACGGCGCAACGCCAAAGGCCAAGATTACATCCGAAGCTGCCGTCGCGCTCTCGCAACATGGAACGGTCGCCCCAGTCACGCTTCATCATCGCACAGACTATGCGGCCTCCATGATCGATGGCCGAACCGTGATGGAGGTCGATCCCAAGAGTCGTTCCGCAGCCGAGATCGTTGAATTGTGGAAATACATTGCCGATCGGCTTGAAAAGAACTTCAGGCGGACGGTGTTTGCAGCACCGAACCAGCCCCAGGTCGCGTTTCAGACTCGCTCCTATTCAGCCGGAGGCTTTGGCCGTCGAGGAGTGGCGTGATGAGCGGAGAAGCCAGAGCCATGAACGAACCCAAGACATTCGCGTCGCTGTCGTCGACGCTGCTTGCGCGCAAGGGCCAGGCCAAGCCTGCCATGCGTCCGCAGGGTTTTCACATGACCCTCGAGACGCATGAAACCCATGCTCAAGTGGTGCCGATCCATCAGGATCACCATGACGATCTCGGCTGGAACGATATGGGCCATGATTCGGGGCCAGTCGCCCTGCATCCCAATTTGGAAGTAGACCTGCAGCAAGAACCGCCTGTTGTTGTCAAACAGCAGAATGAACTGGCTCGGGAGTTTTCGTCGGCCACCGCTCAGTCACCGTCACACACGCCGCGCGCGCTGCCCGGATCAAACGGGAAAGCCGCCTTCACATTGCGGTTGGATGG
>JANLST010000199.1:0-9442 GCA_031362505.1 Sphingomonadales bacterium | reverse complement strand
TCACAAGCGGGCGCCGGCAACAACCAGGCGCGCGATACCGAATTCTTGCAACGTGAGGGCGGAATCTACTAACGCCGCCCCATACCCTGAATACCAATATTTTTTGGAGACACCCGATGCGCGCTGAAGCGCAGGCTCACGCCGACCAGATCAATGCCGCACTTGACCTGCTGCGCCGCTTTCTCGATTGGGATCGCGCGCTCAAGCGGCTTGGCGAGCTCAATGCAAAAGTTGAAGACCAGACGCTTTGGGACAATCCCAAGGCCGCGCAGGAAGTGATGCGTGAGCGCCGTCGGCTGGAGGAGGCGATCGCAGCGACGCGCGCCATCCAGTCCGAATTGAGCGATACCGTCGAACTGATGGAGATGGCCGAAGCTGAAGGCGATGAAGCGATGGTCGATGAAGGATCCGCTGCGCTCGCCACGCTGGCCGAACGCGCCGAACGCGACAAGGTGGCCGCACTTCTTGCGGGCGAAGCCGACGCCAACGACACCTATATCGAAATTAATGCGGGAGCTGGCGGTACGGAAAGCCAGGATTGGGCCGAGATGCTCCAGCGCATGTATTCGCGCTGGGCGGAACGGCGCAAGATGAAGGTCGAGATCATTGACTATCATGCCGGTGAGCAGGCCGGCATCAAATCGGCGACGCTCCTCATCAAGGGCGAAAATGCCTATGGCTATGCCAAGACCGAAAGCGGCGTCCACCGCCTCGTCCGCATCAGTCCCTATGATTCAAACGCGCGGCGACACACCAGCTTTTCGAGCGTGTGGGTCTATCCGGTCGTCGATGACGAAATCGATATCGAAATCAACGAAAGCGAACTGCGCATTGATACCTATCGCGCGTCAGGCGCTGGAGGGCAGCACATCAACACGACAGACAGTGCCGTGCGGATTACCCATATTCCGACCAATATTGTGGTCTCCTGCCAGAACCAGCGATCACAGCACAAGAATCGTGCCGAAGCGATGAAGCAGTTGAAAGCGCGGCTCTATGAGGCGGAACTGCAGAAGCGCGAGGCCGAGGCCAGTGCCCAGAATGCAAGCAAGACTGATATTGGCTGGGGCCACCAGATCCGCTCCTACGTTCTCCAGCCTTACCAGCTGGTGAAGGACCTGCGTACCGGTGTCATTTCCACCGCTCCGGGTGACGTGCTTGACGGCGACCTTGACCGATTCATGGCCGCCGCCCTATCGCAGCGCGTGACGGGGGAAAAAGTCGATGTCGAGGATGTCGATTAAGGCTGGCACTGCATTTGCGCTTTCGGGCGCGTTGCTTCTGGCTGCGTGCGGCGGAAAGGCCGTCCCGCGCCAGGATAATGAGGTCCAGTCGGCGGAGTTTCCAGCCGCGCACCGGCCAGTCTCCCCCATTGTCTCGAGCCGCTGGTCAACCGAGGAAGCGCGTGACCGGCTGAACGAAGCTGATAGGGTGATGGATCTGTCCGGCATCACCCCCGGCATGACAGTCGCCGATATTGGCGCGGGCGAAGGCTATTACACGATCCGCCTTGCGCAACGCGTGGGGCCAAAGGGCCGCGTGCTGGCGCAGGATGTGATCGCCGCGGTCCGCGACAAGCTGGCAGATCGCGTTTATCGCGAGCGGCTTGACAATGTCAGTGTAAAGCTTGGCGCGCCTGCCGATCCCAAGCTGCCACCGGGCAGTTTCGACCGAATCCTGATGGTGCACATGTATCACGAGATCGAAGCGCCCTATGAATTCCTCTGGCGGCTGCGGCCGTCACTCAAGCCGCGGGGTCGTGTCGTCATCGTCGATGCCGATCGTGCGACCGCCAATCACGGCACACCGCCCGCGCTGCTGGCCTGCGAACTCGCAGCGGTTGGGTATAAACTCACCGAAGCAAAGCTGTTGCCGCAGCAGGGCACCTATTTGCGGGTGTTTGAACCTGTGGGCAAGCGGCCCGAGCCCCGCGCCATCACCGTCTGCAAGGGCTGATCAGCCGAGCTTGTCCACCTTCGCCTGAAGCGTGGCCAGCTGCGCCTTGAGCGCGGCGATCTCGTCATCCTTCTTGTCTGTCGCTCCTTTTGACCGGAACGCGCTTGTGGCCGCTTCGAACATTTCGAGATTGCGCTTGGCGATTTCCCCGAACGGCCCAGCCGTTATCGCGCCCTCAAGCGCTTCGCGGAACTTGTTATGGTTCTTGCGGAACGCGTCCATCGAGGCCTCGAGATAGCTCGGCACCATTGCCTGCATCGAATCGCCATACATGGAGATCAACTGGCGCAGGAAACCGGCGGGGAGCATCGTCTGACCCCGGCCTTCCTCATCCATGATGATCTGGGTAAGGACGTTGTGGGTGATATCCTCGTTGCTCTTGGCATCGAGCACCTGGAACTCGCGCCCGTCGCGCGTCATTTTCGCGAGATCGTCCAGCGTGATATAGGCTGACGTATCGGTATTGTAGAGCCGACGATTTGCATATTTCTTGATGATGATGGGGGTGGTTCCATCATTGACTGTCTTGGCCATGGCGGCGATTCCTGAGTCTGAAAGATCATCCCTAGCCCTAATTATAGTGCGCTGCAACATGGGCGCAGCATTTGGCACCCTTCCATTCATCGACGATGCGAATGATCGCGAATCACGCGCCCTTCAAAGATACCGCCACATCATTGGTGCAAATAATTGCCTCACCAATTTACTTATACTTGCATCCAAGCTTTATTTATTTTTGTATATGCAAACTGACAAATAATATACTCGATACTGTTGTATCATTGCAACAATAGATTCACTTTGTTGCAAATAAAACGTGCACAATGAAGATTGTCTATTGCCTAATTCCGCTAATTTATTCTGTCTCCAAGCCACCACCGCGCAAATTGATGAAAACGCGCATTATTTTGGGGATAAAGAATGAAAAAGAGTCGCTTCCTGCTGGCCAGCTCGCTGGCATCCACCCTCATCCTCACCGCATCGCCTGCATGGGCGCAGGAGGCAGGGAACGCTGCTCCGCAGGCAGCGGAGACTTCGGATGGAGAGGGCGAGGAAGTAGGTGCTATTGTTGTAACAGGTTCGCGTATTGCGCGACCAAATCTTGAATCGACAGTGCCGATCACCACTGTGAGCGGCGAAGAAATCTTTCAAGGCGCGAGCACCTCGGTTGGCGACCTATTGAATGACCTCCCCGCTCTTCGCAGCACTTTCAGCCAGTCAAACTCGAGCCGTTTCATCGGCACCGCAGGTTTGAGCTTGCTCGACCTTCGTGGACTTGGCACGCAGCGCACTCTCGTGCTTGTCAACGGTCGCCGTCATGTGGGCTCGGACATCCTAAACAACGCGGTGTCTCCCGATGTTAACACGTTCCCGAGTGATTTGATCGACCGCATTGATGTGGTAACGGGCGGCAATTCTGCGGTATATGGTTCCGACGCCATCGCTGGTGTGGTCAACTTCGTCCTCAAGAAGAATTATGAAGGTGTCCAGATTCGCGGCCAGGGAAGCACCAGTAAATATGGTGACGCCGGATCCTATTTCATCAGCGGTGTCGCTGGCACCAACTTCGCCGAAGGCCGCGGCAATATTGCGGTAAACCTCGAATATGCGAGGCAGGATCCATTCTTCGCATCACAACGTCCGAATTTGCGAAACAACAGGGGTTTCGTTGTGGTGGACACCGATCCCGGCGGTACGCCAAATGGTAGCGACGGAGTGCCTGATCGGATTTTCGTGAACGACATCCGCTCGACAACCATTTTTAGCGGCGGCTTGCTGCAGGTCGCCCCGACAGGGGGGCGCGCACCATGTGGCCGTGACGCATTGGGCGCCGCATTCGTCTGCACATTCCTATTCCAACCTGACGGCTCTTTGGTTCCGCAGACCGGAAATCGGGTGGGCATTGCGCCCAATGGTAGCTTTGACGGTGGTAATGGCAGCAACGGTCGGGAAGCCAGATTGTTGGGCATTTTCCCTGCACTTGACCGTTATAGCGCCAATTTGATCGGGCATTTCACGATTTCTGACGCGTTTGAACCATTCGTCGAGGCCAAATATGTTCGAACAGATTCAACCAGTTTCGGCAGTCCCGCTTTCTTTCAGGGGAGCACAATCGGCGGCGGAGTAGACCTTCGTGAACGCCCCCGGTTCGACAATCCGTTTTTGACTGCCAGCGCTCAAGCCACGATCAATGCGGCGCGCGCTGCAGCCGGTCTGGCGCCCGCCGCTGCAGCAACGCGTTTGTCACTCAGAAAGAACCTGCTTGACCTCGGCGGTCGTCAAGAAGCCGCGAGGCGTGAAACCTACCGTATCGTTGGCGGCGCGACAGGGACGTTCAACGATGACTGGAAGTATGAGGTTTCGCTGAACTATGGCGAATTCAAGGAGAAAACAAAGGAATTGGGCAATCTGAATACCCAGCGGTTCCTTTTGGCGCTGGACTCTGTCCGCGACCCTGCGACCGGTCAGATTGTTTGTCGCTCGAAGATCGATCCCACAGCCGCAATCGTCAATCAGGCGCTGGATCCCACCGATCCCACCGATGCCCGTACGATTGCGGCCGGCCAACAAAGATTGGCCGCAGACGTCGCCGCGTGCACTCCACTCAATCCTTTTGGAACCGGCAATATTTCGGCCGCTTCCAAGGGCTATCTGCTGCAGGATACGGTATCGAAGGGCAGCATTAAGCAGTTCGTAGCTGGCGCCAATTTGAGTGGCAATACCAGCAAGTGGTTCAATTTGCCGGGTGGCCCCATCGGTTTTGCCATCGGCGCAGAATATCGACGGGAAACCAACTTCTTCCAGGCTGATGATCTGGTCTCAAGCGGCCTGACATTCCTAAACGCCCTGCCCCTCTTCAATCCGCCCGCCTTCACGGTGAAGGAACTTTACGGGGAGCTTCGGGTTCCGATCCTGAAGGATGTCCCCTTCTTCCACGAACTGACGATCAGCGGCGCGGGCCGGGTTTCAAAGTATCGGGGAAGCACTGGAACGGTATATGCATATAATGGTGGCATCGATTATTCGCCCATCGAGGATATTCGCTTTCGCGCAGGTTATGCTCGTTCGGTGCGTGCGCCTAACCTGTCAGACCTGTTCTCCTCTCAGAGCCAGAATTTCGCTACGGTTGTTGATCCTTGCTCGGCGCGAAACATCGGAACCGGTGCTGCCACCCGCCCGGCAAACTGTGCGGCCGCTGGCATTCCGGCAGCGTATGACTTTGTATACGGGTCTTCACTTGCCATTCGGAGCGGCGGTAATCCCGGTTTAAAAGAAGAGACGTCCGACTCGTATACCGTGGGGGCGGTGATCCAGCCCCGTTATCTGCCAGGCCTCTCGATCTCTGCCGACTATTATGACATCACTATCAACAAGGTCATTACGGCGCCGACCGCACAGCAAATCCTGAATGCCTGCTATGACGCCACTGACATCAACAACCAGTTCTGCGCCCTCTTCAAACGCGCAGGTGCCGCCGGGGCGGCCTCGGGCGAGGTCGCCTTTCAAATTCTGGAAGGCAGCTTGCAGCAGACCTTGCTTAACTATGCCAAGAGCAAGACGCGCGGCGTGGATGTTGAGGCGTCTTACAAACATGAACTCGACGGCATTGGTACATACAGCACAAAGTTGACTTACACACATGTCTTCCAGAACGATGACTTCCTCGACCCCGCTCGTCCCGGCCGTGCAGACCGTACGTTGCTCGAGCTTGGCGATCCGAAAGATGCCTTCAATCTTGACACGGAATTGAAACGCGGGGGTCTGACGGTCGGGTTTCAGCTTCGCTATATCGGCAAACAGGTGCTGAACACGTTTGAAGATTTTTTCAGTGTACAGGGCCGCCCGCCAGAAAATGCCGATTTCGCTGCAAGAAAATTCTACCCCCATGTATTCTATCAGGACATCCATATGGGCTTCGACGTAAACAAGAGATTCAACATCTATGGCGGTGTTGACAATATCTTCAACCGGCAACCTCCGTTGGGCCTGACGGGGACTGGCGGCGGAAGCGGCATTTACGATGTGCGTGGCCGTTCCTTCTTCGCCGGAGTGAAGGCCAAGTTTTAGACCAAATTGGCAATCTGAAAGTCAGGGCCGTCCTTCGGGGCGGCCCTTTTTCTATCCCCACACCCGCTCGAAGCGCGCGCCCAGTGCCGTCAGTAATTCATAGGGTGCAATGCCGGATTGGGCAGCGGCTTCAGCCAAGGCATAATCCAGCGTAACCCAATCCCCTTCGCCAAGGTCCGGTTCGGCATCCACGCAAATCGCAAGCAAGTCCATCGACACGCGCCCCACCACCGGAAACCGCCCTCCGCCCGCGCTACCCTTGTTCGAAAAGCCGCGCAGGTAACCGTCTGCATAGCCGATGTTGAGGATGGCCATCTCCATCGGGCGATCGGCCGTGAAGGTCGCGTTATAGCCGACGCTTTCCCCTGCCCCGATCCGCCTCCGTTGAAAGATTTGTGCCTCTGGATAGGCGACTTGACGGATATGCCCCTCTGCCTCGCTGCGCGGGGCGCCGCCGTAAAGGCCAATGCCGGGGCGAGTCAGGTCGAAATGATAGGCGCTACCCAGACAGATGCCGGCCGAATTGGCAAGGCTCATCCGTTTCGCGCTCGTTTTGCCCGCCAATGCTGCAAAGGCGCCAAGCTGGCGTTCGTTCTGCGGCACATCCTCATCTGCGGAGACAAGATGGCTCATCAGCGTGTCGATCTCCAGCCCATCGAGCAGGCCGTCCGCCACGTCCTGCGCCGCCAGCCCAAGCCGGTTCATGCCGGTATCGACCATCACGTCGCACAAACCCCCGCCCGCATCGTGCCAGCGCCTGACTTGCTCTACTGTGTTCAGCGTCGGCCGCGTTGGGGAAGCCAACGCCACCGCCATATCTTCGGCCCGCACCCCGTGGAGCACGGACAGCCCGACCGCTTCGGGCAGCGCGCCTAGTGCCTCGACCTCGGCCCAGGTCGTCACAAAGAAATCGCGGCACCCTGCCCCCGCCAGCCGCTCCAGAACCGGCCGTGCACCGAGCCCGTAGCCATTGGCCTTGATCGCAGCGCCACACGCTGCGGCACCACTCCGGGCCGCGAGCCAGCGCCAGTTGGAGACGAGCGCTGCACCGTCGAGCGCCAGACGAAGAGGGGGGGAAACGGTCATCCCGCGCTGGATAGGGACAGACAGGCGATCAGTCGAGATCCTTGTCCTTGTTCTCTTCAAGCCAGATGGCGCTGACCACAAAGGCCATGGCGGTCACGCCAACGCCATACCACAGGCCGTTGAACGCGCCGCCGGTCTTCACGACGATATATTGCGAAATGAGCGGCAGGAATCCACCAAAATAGCCCGTTCCAATATGATAGGGTATCGACATCGAGGTGTAGCGGATCTTAGCCGGGAACATTTCGACCAAAATCGCCGCAACCTGCCCGTAAGTCATTGCCGAAAGCGCGACGAGTGCCGCCACGGCAAGGATGATCAGCAATGGATTGCGCGCCTCCGGATCAGACTTGTCAGGATAGCCAGCCGCCTCAAGCGCGGCGACATAGGATTTTTCATCAAACCCGGATACCTGCGTTGGCCCGACCTTGAGTGTCACCGCCGTACCCTCCTCTTTGGCATAGCTAATGCCGCGTTTCGACAGGAAGTTGAGCGCCTTCGCGCATTCGGCCTCATGTCTCGACGCGAACACGTTGAACTCGCAGTCGGGCGCCACCAGAGTCACCGGGTTGGTTCTGGTGGCCTTCGAGAGTGCTGGATTGGCGGCATCGGCCATCATGTAGAAGAGCGGGAAGGTCAGGAGCATCGACAGCGCATAACCGGTCAGGAGGATGCGCTTGCGCCCGACTGTATCCGATATCCAGCCGAACACGACATAAAGCGGTACCGCAATAAGCGCGCCGACCGCCATGTAGAGCAAGGCGTCGGTTTCAGGGACACGCGCAGTGCCAGTGAGGAAGTACAGCGTATAGAATTGCGACGTGTAATAGATCACCGTCAATCCAGCGGCGACCCCGAACATCGCAACCAGGATACGCTTGACGTTGCCGGGATACCGGAGGCTATCGACAAACGGGTTCTTGGAGGTTGTCCCCGCTTCCTTCATCGCCTTGAACACCGGGCTTTCCGAAAGTTTCAGCCGGATATAGAGCGAAATGGCGAGCAGCAGGATCGAGATCAGGAAGGGCACGCGCCAACCCCAGGCTTCGAATTCTTCGGTGCTCATTGACGAACGCGTCGCCAGCACGACGACCACCGCAAGCAGGAAACCGCCGCCGACCGACGCCTGGATCCAGCTGGTATACTGGCCGCGTTTGTGCTTGGGCGCATGCTCGGCGACATAGATTGCCGCTCCGCCATATTCACCCCCCAGCGCCAAACCCTGAACGCATCGCAGCAGCAGCAACAGCCCGGCCGCCCATACGCCCGCGGTGGCAAACGTCGGCAGGAAACCGATGGCGGCCGTTGCCCCGCCCATCAACGAAATGGTGACAAGGAAGGTATATTTGCGCCCGACCTTGTCACCCAGATAGCCAAACAGGATCGCGCCTAGCGGCCGCACTCCAAAGCCGGCGCCGAACACGGCCAAGCTGGCGAGCGTCGCGGCGGTTGGATTGTCCGATGGGAAAAACAGCTTGCCGATCAGCGCGCCCAAGATCCCGTAAACGAAGAAATCATACCATTCGAAAATCGTGCCCAACGAAGAGGCAGTGATGACCAGTCGGTCGCGCTTGATATTCACTTCGCCCGTAACGCTCATTCCCGAAAGTCCCCATCTTTTATATCGTTGACATGCCTTTACCTGCAGTTATGCCAAAGGGACAAGCATGTTTGGCGAGGCCGTCCGGCCAGTGTTCCAGCCAATCAATCCAGACGAGCAAGAGGATCAACAGCGATGAAGACGCGCAGGCTGGGCAAGAGTGCCCTTTATGTTTCCGATATCTGCATGGGAACGATGACCTTTGGGTCGCAAGCCGACGAAGCGACGGCGTTTCGCGTCCTCGATCGCTCCGTCGATGCCGGGATCAACTTCTTCGACACGGCCGAGAATTACCCTGTGCCCCCCGATCCCAAATGGGCGGGACGGACCGAGGAGATTGTCGGAAAATGGCTCAAGACCAAGGATCGCGATTCGGTCATCATCGCGACGAAGGTATCGGGACCGAGCCATGGCTGGCTCGCCTCGTCTCAACGCGCAGGGATGACGGCGGTGGACCGGCACAATATCACGCGCGCCATCGACGCCAGCCTGATGCGGCTCCAGACAGACTATATCGATCTCTACCAAACCCACTGGCCCGATCATGGCACGGCCTATGAAGAAACAATGGAGGTGCTTGACGAGCTGATCCGTGCGGGCAAGGTTCGCGTGCTCGGGTGCTCGAACGAGACAAGCTGGGGATTGATGAAAAGCCTCCAGGCCTCGGAGCGGCTTGGCGTTGCGCGCTACCACACGATCCAGAACAATTTCAGCCTCAACAATCGCCGCTTC
>JANLST010000185.1:0-10884 GCA_031362505.1 Sphingomonadales bacterium | reverse complement strand
TGACTTCTTTTCGTCGGTCCATCGCACACCACCCGACAATTCCAGTTGATCAGTAATATCGAATGTCGCGCTACTAAAAACTGAAACGGCTTGAGCTTTCGAATCTCGTTCTGCGTACCAATCGAATGTCTCACCATTCCTTGTGGGCCCAATAAACGCGGCTACAAAAGCATTCTGGGATGTGCCGTAGGGAATATTTCGATCCTCCCAGAAAGCTCCCAGCATGAAATTGAACGCCCCGTCGAAGTCGGTAGTCAGGCGGATTTCCTGGGTGAACTGGGTTAATTCATTCCGGAAAGGAGCCATAAAGCCGGCGGCAATGCCGCCGCCACTGCAGCCAGTTAGACTATTGAAATTGGCCGGGGGGCAGGCACCGGTATAATTGAAATTGCCGTTGTATTCGTTGAACAAATCCACATAACCGGAAACGGTTGAGAGCTTCAGCGTGTCCGTAAGATCCAAATCCATAGCCAAGCGGGCAAATACAATCTCAGTTTCGTTGTAGGGTTGAGAAAGGTCCCGGCCGTCGCCAGTCGATCCCGCAAAGACCTTGGTCAGGCGAGGATCTCCATCTGAATCTGGGTACCGGCCATCTTGGATATTGCAGGAATGGCTCGACTGGAAAACGACCGCACCGAGCAAACGGGTGGGGCTTACCAGTCCATCAGGGCCGCAATCGAGGTCCGAATGGCCTAGAATCGTTTGGCTGTTTTGCTTGTTATAGTTGATCTTGAGGTTAGCGGTGAAGTTATCGGCCGGTTCCCAATTCAAAGTTAAGCGACCAATAAAATTAGTTAGCCCTTTGTTCTTGTCACGCGCGCCGACTTGAGGTTCGATTTGGACATATTTGTTAAGATCTTGATACTGCGCTGCAAGCCGAACGCCGAGTGTGTCACTGATTGGCCCAGAGAGGTACCCGCCAATGGTGTAACCGTCTTCCTCAAACTCGTAAGATGCCTTGCCAAAGATTTCCCAATCTTTGGTTGGGTTGGCGGAACGCAAAGAGAGAACGCCGGCCGACGCACTTTTTCCAAAGAAAAGCGATTGAGGCCCCTTCATAACGTCAATTTGCTCAACATCAAAAAATGCAGTTTGAAGCAGACGCTGCGTACTAACCTGAACACCATCGATGCTTATGCCAACAGCAGAGTCAAAGGCGGACGAGATGTTGCTAGACCCTAGGCCACGCAAGCTTATTTGAGCGCCAGCACCAGAGCCGCCGATCTGAACGTTGAGCCCGGGGACGCGACTGACCACATCGGCGATCTCGTTGACCTGATATGTTTCCAAGGTGCCGCCACTGATTGACGTGATGTTTACTGGCACTTCCTGGATAGACTCAGACTGTAAGCGCGCGTTGACGATGATCTCGCCGTCATTCTCCTCTCCGGCCGCTTGAGCAAAAGCGGGAGTGGACAGTCCGCACAATGCAAGCCCGGCGACGGTGCCGAACAAGGCCGATCTGGCCCTTCTGCTCGGTTGAGTCGAGTCATTGAAAGCATCAAGTTTAGTCATAGTAAAACCCCTCCCGTTGGCAAAGGCACTCGCGCGCCAAATGCGCTTCTATTTTTTTGTAATTCCTCGGAATTATTGTGGCCAACCTAGGTTTGATTACGCACCACTCAACTATCAATTATGCCAACTGATCAGGCTGCATGGAAAGGGTCAGCGGGATTGGGACTCCAGGCTTACTGTTGAAGAAGACTGGCAGCGATGCGCAGAACGCGGGATCGTTGCTCGAAGCTGGACGTCACCTGTCGCAGTCAACCAGCAACAGGCGCCCGAATCCCGAAAGCGGTCGTGGCCTGTGCGGGCATCGTTAGCGTTTTCAATAACCGGCATTGCCTGAAACCGGCTGGGCGTCAAAGCTGTCCGCCCGCGCCATTGCCCAGTTTCTGGCATAGAATTCGTCTGGGCAACTGTCGCTTGCCAGCACGCCTGCCGAGAGAAAATTGTAAAGCTGCGAGACCTGTTTCACCTCCGTGCTGCTGATCCTGCGATGCAGCTGGTGCGGCGCGAGGTCGTCGGGGTGGGCAATGCCGGCGGCGGCGAGCATGTCCGCAAGGGCCATCAGTGTATTGTCGTGGAAATTCCGCACCCTCTCGGCCTTGTCGGGCACCACCAGCGCACCCTGCCGCCTGAGATCCTGTGTCGCGACCCCCGTTGGACAGCGGTTGGTGTGGCACGAAAGAGACTGGATGCAGCCCAATGCGAACATATAGCCGCGCGCCGCGTTGACCCAGTCGGCGCCCAGGGCGAGAACACTGGCCATATCATAGGCGCTGGTAATCTTGCCTGCCGCGCCGATCTTGATTTGCTTGCGCAGACCCGCCGCGACCAGCGTGTTTCGAACGAACATCAACCCTTCGCGCATCGGCATCCCGATATGGTCACTGAATTCGCTTGGCGCGGCACCCGTTCCGCCTTCACCGCCGTCGACCACAACAAAATCGGGTGTGATGCCGCTTTCGAGCATTGCCTTCACGATGGCCATGAATTCCCAGGGATGGCCGATGCACAGCTTGAAGCCGACTGGCTTGCCGCCCGAGAGTTTGCGGAGTTGGGCGACGAAGGCCATCATCTCTAGCGGCGTTGCAAAGGCCGAATGTCGCGACGGGGAGATACAGTCCTTGCCCATCGGCACACCGCGCGTCCGGGCAATTTCATCAGTCACCTTTGCGGCTGGAAGAACGCCGCCATGGCCTGGCTTTGCGCCCTGACTCATCTTGATCTCTATCATCCGCACTTGATCGGTTGTCGCCTGCGCAGAGAAACGCTCGGGGTCGAACTTGCCGTTCGTATCGCGGCATCCGAAATAGCCGCTGCCCAGTTCCCAGACTAGATCTCCGCCCATTTCGCGGTGATACGCACTGATACTGCCTTCGCCGGTATCATGATAGAAATTGCCCAGCTTTGCGCCCCGATTGAGCGCGCGGATTGCATTGGGGCTCAGTGCGCCGAAACTCATGGCGGAAATATTGAAGACTGACGCCGAATAGGGATGTGAGCACTGATCGTTGCCGATCCGGATGCGGAAGGACGTCCAGTCGGGCTCCTCAATCGGCCGAGTCGAATGGGCAATAAATTCATAATCGTCAGCATAGACGTCAAGCAATGTCCCGAACGGATGCTCACCCGCCATATCCTTGGCGCGCTGATAGACCAGGGTGCGCTGGGCGCGCGAAAAAGGCGCAGCCTCGGTATCCGATTCAAACAGATATTGTCGCAATTCAGGCCTGATCATTTCAACCAGCCAGCGAACATGCCCGATCACCGGGTAGTTTCTGAGGATTGAATGGCTTGTCTGGATCAGGTCGAATACGCCCACGCAGACCAAGAGCCATGCCCCAAGTGTGACCCAGAGCGGCCAGTCAAACCAGAGCCCGAAGGCGAACACCGCAATGCAAGCCGCCAAGACACTGTACCGTCCCAGCCTCAATTTCATTATGCAGCCAGGCACGCGTTGAAAACGGCAGCCGAAGTGGCGAACGAGTTGCGCATTGTTGCGCTATAGAATCGCTGGAGTCTGGCGCGCAAGTGACTTCAATCCAACAACCATGGACAGTTCTCGCATAAATGATGCGATGTCCGCTTGCGACCCAATTCTGTTGAAAAACTCCTGCGCGACTGCCTCAGGATGGATTTTAGGAAACAATGATTCAATCCGACCCATGCTCGTGAATCTTCGTTGCGAGAGCAGATGCTCGCGCGTTCGAAAATTACTCGCCAAAACGCCACTTTGAGTTTTTCAACACAATCGGCCCCATTGCAGACATTAGCCGCTCATTTTGATTAGGGAATGGTCACATCTGCACTGCGGGCGACGAAGGCAGTGAGTCGAGTGCCGGCGGGGATGGTGGCGCTGCGGCCTGAAAATCCCGGGGACAGGACAGCCATGCCAATCACCGCGCCCGCGCTCACTGTGCCCTTGTTTGCTGTGTTTCCCTCTAGCCGGACGATCGTGCTGCCTATCGTCAAATAGAGCGGCTGGACCAGGAGCTTTCCCGACATGCCGAGCGCCCCTTTCGCGCGGGAGTCGCTGACCTGGGCGGCGGCCGGTGTGCCTTTGGGAATGATGACCCGACCATCGATCAGGACATCGGCGGACGTGCGCATGACAACCAGATCGCCCTTCACGCTGGTCTTGCTCGACAGAGGCGCGGTGGTTTCGAGCGGGACTTCGATGTTGGCGTAGAGCGTCACGGTCTGCGCGGCGCTGGCGACACCGGACATTGCCAGCGCGGCCGCCGCGCTCGTCAGCCTTGCCCGGAACAGTTTCAAGGCGTTGTTCCAGTCGCAACCGGGCTCGCCATGATCCGCTTGACCGGCGCACTCGCCATATCGAGCTGGACATCCTCGCTGACAAATGCGGACACGATCTCGCCCGCCTTGATCTTGGCATTGTTGCCGCGATGAAACAGGCCAACCACGCCAGTGAACAGGAACGCGACCCCCGCAGAACCGGCTCCCGTTCCTTTCGCGCTGAGCTCGCCATCGAGCGGAATTTCGGCATCGCCCAGGCGGATATGCTGCAGCTGTGCGGTCATCCGGCCGGTCTTGCCAAGACCGCCTGAATCCTCAGCCGTCACCACCGTGCCGAACGCTGGCGTGCCGACCGGGATGATGACCTTCCCGTCGATCGTCAAGGGCTGCTGGACACGCAACTTGATCCGCGTGCCGGCAAGGGCCGTAGCCGTGCTGACTTCACTGATCGCCATGAGCACGACCGGCGTATCGCGCCGGATCAGGACGGGAGCCTGAACGGGTGCAGTCACGACAGGCGGCTGTGGGGCTTCAACGGGTTGGGCAGACACGCTCGCGAACGACACGGCAATCGCCGCAAAAAATGCACCACGCAAATCCGGTACTCCCCGTTCAAACCTTCCCAGTCCGCATGCGCGTCAGGGCCTCTTCCGGTCGCGGTCTACCATGATTGACAGGGTGTGCAATATTCTGCACCTCCCACATTGTTCAAGAGAGGAAGGACGCACAGTGAAAGCAATCCGTATCGTACCCCAGGTTTTTCTTGCCGTTGCCGGCATGCAGCCCGCGACCGCAAAGGAGGCAAAAAAAGCCTATATTGTCGTGAACGAAGATGTTGGGGTCCCCGTCTTTCCTTATGATATCACTGACCGCCCCTACACGGTGATCGGCGAAGTGACGGCCGGCATCCGCAAGGCGACCGTGTTCAGCAAGGAAGCCTCACAATCGAAAATCTATCGCGAGCTTTGGGAACGCGGCGAGAAAATGGGCGCGGACGCGATCATCAATGCCAAATACGGCGATTCCCATGTTTCGGCATTGAGCTGGGGCAAGACTAACGCCACCGGGACGGCTATTAAGTTCACCGTGGCGGCCGCAGCGGCAACAATTGCCCCACCGGTACAACCGGTACAATAGTCAGGGAGGGCGGCCTCAGATGGGGCCGCCCCTGATGCTCGATCTGTGCTAGTCTGGCTCAAGGGAAGTTTGCATCTACGGCTGCAGATTATCCACTTCCGTTTATTTGTTGCCATATCGGCGGCAATGTCCATTTCCCACCCACTTCCAGACACAAAACTGCCGCTATTCCTTTTGCATTTCCGCTATAAGCGCGCCGTCAATTGCCTTTGCGCGTTGATAGGCGGGGCGCAGGCGCAACGGGGCGACATAGGCTTCGAGTTTTTCACTTTTGGGTAGGGTCCCGAAGCTCAACCCCCAATCGAGCTGTGAGCCGACATAGACGTCAGCCGCGCTGAACGCGTCGCCCGCGATATAGGTTCTGCCCGAGACCATCTGTTCCAACACCTCGACAACCTTTTCATAACTGCCAAAACCCGCCATGCGCTGCTGCTCCGCGGTGGGCACCCATTTGAGGGCATTGCTGATGATGGCCTGTTCGGCTGGCCCAGCCGCGTAAAAAAGCCAGCGATAATAGTCGGCGCGATCGGCGAGCGCGGGGGCCAGTCCGGCCTCGGGGAAGGCATCGGCCAGATAGGCGCAGATCGCCGCACATTCGGTTACGATCTTGTCTCCATGCTTGATCGCCGGCACCTTGCCCATCGGATTGACCGCCAAATAATCGGCTGCCTTCATCGTCGAAGCATAATCAAGCAGCACCTGTTCATAAGGCGCGCCAACCTCTTCAAGCATCCAGCGGACAATCTGCCCGCGCGACATCGGGTTGGTGTAGAAGGTAAGAGTGGCAGACATACCAGCCTCCAATTGCGAATCAGTGATGGAACATAAGTCGAACATTGACATTCTCCTGTCAACCGTTTTTACTCGCCGGGGCGGAGTCGGGGGACGTTGGAAAAGGAGAATTTGATGACTGAAGAATTTCCCGACCGCCTGGCCGAAGATCAAAATTGGGTGGCTTCGACACAGGTCAGCAGGCGCGCAGCGATTGCTGGCACGGCCGCCTTTGCCGGTTATGCGCTGGCTGCCCAGCCGGTCTCTGCCTCGACCATCATCACCGACGCAAGCGGCCTCGATGCAGGGATGACGACATTCGCGACCGGCAGCCTGCGCATGAACGCCTATCGCGCCAAGCCTTCTGGAAAGCGAAACCTGCCGGTCGTGATAGTGGTGCAGGAGATTTTCGGGCTGCATGAATGGGTCAAGGATATGTGCCGTCGCTATGCCAAGGCGGGCTTCTATGCAATCGCGCCCGATCTTTATCAACGGCAGGGCGACGCGACCAAGGTGAGTGATTTCAAAGTGCTGATTGGCGAAATCGTCTCGAAGGTTCCCGATGCGCAAGTGATGGGGGATCTTGACGCGGCGGCGAGGTTTGCTGGCACCGATGGCGGCAACGCAGCGAAACTGGGCATCACCGGATTTTGCTGGGGAGGACGGATCGTGTGGCTCTATGCCGCGCACAATCCGAAGCTCAAGGCCGGTGTCGCCTGTTATGGCCGCGTCATCGGAAAGCCGACCGAACTCCAGCCGCAGAACCCGATCGATGTCGTTCCCGCGATCAATGCCCCGGTGCTTGGCCTCTATGGCGCGCTCGACAAGGGCATCACCCAGCCCGATCTTGAGACGATGAAGACGGCGCTCAAGGCCGCGAAAAAGCCTTCAATGATTCACGTTTTTGCCGGGGCCGATCACGGATTCTTTGCTGATTATCGACCAAGCTACAACGAAGCGGCAGCGAAGCAGGGTTTCGCTGAAGGGCTGGACTGGTTCAGGCGTCATTTGAAATAGGGTATCGAAGAAATCCGCCTGTTTTCAAAAACAAGGTAAGGATGTTGTTAGCCAATCCACAGATCGAAATGTGAACACTCGCGATCCTATCCTTCATGAGCGGCGGGATGTTTCCCGTCAGCAGGGGACATGGGGACATTTACATGACGATTCACGGAACACGATGGCTATTCGCTGGCGCAAGCTTTGTGGCGATTGGGATGGGCGCGACCGCAGCGAACGCCGCGACAGCAAATGCTGCAGCGCTTGCCAAAGTCTTGTCGCAAGTGACGGTGACGCAACAGACAGACCTTGAATTCGGGACGATTGTTGCGGGAACGTCGGCTTCGACGGTTGCAATCAATGCGTTCGGCGCGCGCACATGTGGCGCAGGCCTGGCCTGTACCGGCACGACGGGGGCAGCGGCGTTTTCCGTCACGGGCACCGCTGGCCGGATCGTGACCGTTTCGGTGCCGGTTTCGATTACGCTGACCAATGGCACTGACACCATGAACGCCAACCTCGCCGCCAGCGCGCCGGGACTGCTGCTCGGTGTCGGCGGCGCGTCGTTTACGGTTGGGGGCACGCTCGACGTTGGCGCCAGTCAGGTCGATGGCGATTATTCGGCCACGTTCGATGCGACGGTCGATTATCAATAAGACAAAGCGGTTGAAATACTGATCGTCAAGGGTGTGAGAAGCATTCAGAGCTTCCTGCACCCTTGATCAGAGTCTAGGCTCCGGCCTTCGCCTTTGCCTTCCCGCCCTTTTTCCCCTTTTTCGGGGCCGCCGCGACGATTTCGAAGCCGAGCACGCCGTCCTTCATATGGACGCTGACTTCGCCACCATGCACCAGTTTCCCAAAGAGCAACTCCTCGGCCAGCGGTTGCTTGATCTTTTCCTGGATCAGGCGGGCCATCGGGCGCGCACCATACATCTTGTCATAGCCGCGCTCGGTCAACCACGCCTTCGCGGCATCGTCGAGCGTGATATGGACGTCGCGGTCGGCAAGCTGGAGTTCAAGTTCGAGGATGAACTTCTCGACGACGCGCGCGACGACTTCGGGCGGGAGGTAGCCGAACGCTACCACCGCATCGAGGCGGTTGCGGAATTCAGGCGTGAACATCTTCTTGACTGCCTCGCCGTCCTCACCCTCACGAGTGAGGTTGCCGAAACCAACCGTCTCGCGCGCCATGTCACTGGCACCGGCATTGGTCGTCATGATCAGAATGACATTTCGGAAATCGACTGTCTTGCCATGATGATCGGTCAACCGACCATTATCCATCACCTGCAACAGGATATTGAACAGATCGGGATGCGCCTTT
This sequence comes from Sphingomonadales bacterium, assembly GCA_031362505.1. GTDB lineage: Bacteria > Pseudomonadota > Alphaproteobacteria > Sphingomonadales > Sphingomonadaceae > Aquisediminimonas. The sequence goes on along the minus strand of JANLST010000185.1, from coordinate 2,390 downwards.
TCGATTTCGTCGAGCAAGAGCACCGAATGGGGCTGCTGATCGACGGCATCGGTCAGGAGGCCGCCCTGATCATAACCGACATAGCCCGGAGGCGCGCCGATCAGACGGGAGACGCTGTGCCGTTCCATATATTCGCTCATGTCGAAGCGCTGGAGCGGGATGCCCATGATCGAGGCAAGCTGGCGTGCGACTTCGGTCTTCCCGACGCCGGTCGGGCCGGTGAAGAGATAGGAACCGATTGGCTTTTCCGGGTCGCGCAGGCCAGCGCGCGACAGTTTGATCGCGCTGGACAGCTTCTCGATCGCGTCATTCTGCCCGAACACAACCCGCTTTAAGTCGGCATCGAGCGAGGCGAGCGACGCCTTGTCGTCCGATGAGACGGATTTGGCCGGAATGCGGGCCATTGTCGCAATCACGGCCTCGATTTCCTTGGGCGTGATCACTTTCTTGCGCTTGTTCAGCGGCACCAGCATCTGCATCGCGCCGACTTCGTCGATCACATCGATCGCCTTGTCCGGCAGCTTGCGGTCGTTGATGTAACGGGCCGAAAGCTCAACCGCTGATTTGATGGCATCAGGCGTATATTTGACGCTGTGATGGTTTTCGAACGCGCTGCGCAATCCGGTGAGAATCTTGATTGTATCCTCGACGGTGGGTTCGTTCACATCAATCTTCTGGAAACGACGCAGAAGCGCGCGATCCTTTTCAAAGTGATTGCGGAATTCCTTGTAGGTGGTTGATCCGATGCAGCGGATACCGCCGCTGGACAGCGCAGGCTTGAGCAGGTTGGACGCATCCATCGCTCCGCCCGAAGTCGCCCCCGCACCGATCACGGTGTGGATCTCGTCGATGAACAGGATTGCATGCGGCAGTTTCTCAAGCTCGTTGACGACCGCCTTCAACCGCTCCTCGAAATCGCCGCGGTAACGCGTTCCGGCCAGCAGCGCGCCCATGTCGAGCGAATAGATGATCGCAGGCAGCAGCACTTCAGGCACGTCGCCCTCGATGATCTTGCGCGCGAGGCCTTCGGCGATTGCGGTTTTGCCTACACCAGGCTCCCCAACATAAAGCGGATTGTTCTTCGACCGGCGGCAGAGGATCTGGACGGTGCGATCAACCTCGGGTCCGCGCCCGATGAGCGGATCGACTTTGCCGTTCCGCGCCTTTTCGTTGAGATCGACGCAGAATTGCTTGAGGGCAGACTCCTGCTTGCCTTTGCCTTGCGCTTCCTGCTTCTTCTCTTCCTTTTCTTCGGCCCCCTTCACTTCGCGGGGCTCGGGGACTTCTGCACCCTTGCCAACGCCATGCGAGATGAAGCTGACCGCATCGAGTCGGCTCATATCTTGCTGCTGCAGGAAATAGACGGCGTAGCTTTCGCGTTCGGAAAACAGGGCCACCAGGACATTTGCGCCGGTCACATCGTCACGGCCCGACGACTGGACGTGAAGGATCGCGCGCTGGACCACGCGCTGGAACCCGCTCGTGGGGGAGGGATCGGTGTCGCCCTCAACCTTCAACGATTCAAGCTCGGTATCGAGATAATGGGCGACGGTTTCCTTGAGCTCGCCGAGTTCGACGCCACACGCAATCATGACCTTCGAAGCATGTTCGTCGTCAACGAGTGCATAGAGCAGATGCTCCAGCGTCGCATATTCATGTTTGCGGCTCGACGCGGCTGCAAGCGCGTTGTGCAGCGTCGTTTCCAGTTCACGGGCAAAAGACGGCATTCGATGCTCCTTCGCTCCCCTATGTCGGGCGTCGATCGCCAAACATCAAGTCAGCTTTTGAATAGACCCTCGGCACTTGCCCGAAAGTTAACGGCTCCTTCGATTTTTTGGTTAACGCGCGCGATCTCGGCTTCAAGAACCGCGACACGTTCCCTCAATTCATTAACGGACAGCGGATCAAGATCTTGCTTGACCAGTTTGGCAAGCGGATCATCGGGGCGCTTGGCGAACAATTCGTCCATGTCCATGGGCTGAATCGTTGACCAACTGCCGCCTCAAGTCAATAAGGCAAGAAATTTTAAGGGAGGTCTTTGTGTTTGTGTTGCCCGAAATCATGATTGCAATTGATCCGGCCGCTCCCGGTGGTCCTGAAGTCCTCCAGCCGGTTGAGCGGCCAATACCGCAGCCCGGGCCGGGCGAAGTGCTGATCAAGGTTGCGGCGGCGGGGGTCAATCGTCCCGATGTTCTTCAGCGGCGTGGCATGTATCCGCCTCCGCCTGGCGCGTCGAGCGTGCCGGGACTGGAAATTGCCGGTGTTGTCGTGGCTGTTGGCGAAGGTATCCTGGCAGATGTGATCGGGCTCAAGCTGTGTGCCCTGGTCGCGGGCGGGGGCTATGCAGAATTCTGTGTCGCACCGATGGGTCAATGTCTGCCGATCCCGCC
>JANLST010000182.1:0-1833 GCA_031362505.1 Sphingomonadales bacterium | reverse complement strand
ACGGGGAGCAGAATTACGTTATGACGCCGCTATTGCCGCAACGTCGAGCTTCAAGCCTGGCCCCATCGTGGAGCTGAGCGCAGCCTTTTGCAGATACTTGCCCTTTGCGCCTGACGGCCTGGCCTTGACCACAGCATCGACCAGTGCGTCAAAATTTGCACGCAGATCGGCGGCAGGGAAGGATGCCTTGCCGATGCCGGAATGAATGATCCCGGCTTTCTCGACACGATACTCGACCTGGCCACCCTTGGCAGCCTTGACCGCTTCACCGACATTCGGGGTGACGGTGCCAAGCTTCGGGTTCGGCATCAGGCCTTTGGGGCCCAGAACCTTGCCGAGACGGCCGACCAGGCCCATCATGTCCGGGGTCGCGATGCAGCGATCAAACTCGATCTTGCCCGACTGGCAAATTTCGAGAAGGTCTTCTGCACCGACGACATCGGCACCGGCGGCACGTGCTTCGTCAGCCTTGTCGCCACGGGCGAAAACGCCAACGCGCACCGTCTTGCCGGTACCCTTGGGAAGGGTCACAACGCCGCGGACCATCTGGTCAGCATGACGCGGGTCGACGCCCAGTGCGATCGCGACTTCGATGGTTTCGTCGAACTTCGAGGTGGCATTGGCCTTGATGAGGGCAATCGCCTCGTCAACACCATGCAGCTTTTCACGATCGATCGTGCCAGCGAGCTTCTTCGCCTTCTTGCTCTGGAATTTCATGTTCAGCCCTCCACCACTTCGAGGCCCATGGCGCGGGCGGACCCGGCAATGATCTGTACGGCAGCATCAATGTCATTGGCATTCAGGTCTGCCATCTTCACCTGCGCGATTTCGGCAAGCTGTGACATCTTGATCTTTCCTGCCGAAATCTTTCCGGGTTCCTTCGAGCCCGATTTCAGGTTGAGCGCCTTTTTGATCAGGAACGCTGCGGGCGGGCTTTTTGTAACGAACGAAAAGCTCTTGTCCGCATAGACGGTGATGATCGTCGGGATCGGCATGCTCTTTTCGAGATCGCTGGTCGCCGCGTTGAATGCCTTGCAGAATTCCATGATGTTCACGCCGCGCTGACCCAAGGCAGGGCCGATCGGGGGGGAGGGGTTAGCAGCGCCCGCGGGCACTTGCAGCTTTATATAGCCGCTGATCTTCTTAGCCATTTTTCACTCACTCTATATTTGGGCTAACACATAAAAGCGTTTCGCCTGTTTCAAGTTTAGCGGTTCAGACGAGGCCAAAGCCCCTCCCGCAGTTATTTCGGGGCAAGCCCCGGAATTCTATTTAGCCCGTTCCACTTGCTCGAACTCGAGTTCGACCGGCGTTGCGCGGCCGAAGATGGAAACGGAAACCTTGACGCGGTTCTTGTCAAAATCGATTTCTTCGACAAGGCCGTTAAAGCTTGCAAACGGGCCATCGAGGACCTTGACCTGATCACCAATCTCGTAATCGACCGAGATGCGGGTCTTGGGAGCTGCAGCAGCCGCTTCCTTGGTATTGAGAATGCGGGCGGCTTCGGCTTCGCTGATTGGCTGCGGCTTGCCCATTGATCCCAGGAAACCTGTTACCTTTGGCTGATTCTTGACGAGGTGATAGACATCGTCGTTCATGTTGAGCTTGGCGAGCACATAGCCGGGGAAAAACTTCCGTTCCGCCTGAATTTTCTTGCCACGCCGCACTTCGGTCACGGTTTCAGTCGGCACCTCGACCGCATCGACCAGCGCTTCCAGCCCCAGCCGCGAGGCATCGGCCATGATCGCGTCGCGAACCTTGTTCTCGAAGCCCGAATAGGCATGAATGATGTACCAGCGTGACATGTGTGTTCGTTCAATCCTGTTCGCGCGT
>JANLST010000008.1:0-18995 GCA_031362505.1 Sphingomonadales bacterium | reverse complement strand
CCGCACGCGGTGCCAGCTATCCGCAAGTTTGCCGAGGGGTATTCCGAACAGGGCATAGAAGACGCCAAAGGCCGTGCCATAAAGGAAGCCAAGATCACTGTCGGTTAGATCCAGATCGCGTTTCAGGTCTTCGGCGAGAATCGTCAGCACCTGCCGATCAACGAAGTTCAGGACATAGACAAGGACAAGGACGGACAGAACATACCAGGGATAGCGCGCACTATGTGGAGGGGTGGTGGCGGCCTCGTTCAACTTCATACTCCTTGGCAGCGTTTGTATCTCGCTTGCCACATGGCTAGCACAGCAAGGCGCCTTGGCAAGGAGATTGACGTGACAATGCCGAATTCCGTTTTGTTTGTCTGTCTCGGCAATATCTGTCGCTCACCGTTGGCGGAAGCTGCATTGCGGCGTGAAGCTGCCGCAGCCCGACTGGATATTGTTGTCGATTCGGCTGGAACGGGCGATTGGCACATCGGTCACCCGCCGGACAAACGCGCGCAGGCCGTTGCCCGGAAAAACGGGATCGATATCGGGGCCTATCGGGCACGACAAGTGGAGGCAGAGGATTTCGACCGCTTTACACATATTGTAGCCCTTGATGTGCAGAACCTGTCTGACCTGGTGACCCTCCGCCCCGATCGATCGAGTGCCTCGCTTTCGCTGCTGCTTGATCATGTCGCAGGCCGCGAGGGTCAGGGTGTTGCCGACCCCTATTATGGTGATGCGCGTGATTTCGACATCGCTTGGGCAGACGTTTCGGCGGGTGCCGCCGGCCTTTTGCGAACCCTCACGGTCCGACAAGCATAAGGCCGACAGCGGCCAATATGCGGGCAAACGGCGCGAGTGCCAGTACCATGCCGGGCCTAATCGTGATCGGGATGTTGGTGGCTGACAATAGTTGCCATGAACGCATTCACAGGAGCCGGATTGTCGCGCACCGGCAACGCGTGGAGAGTCGCGAAAAAGCTCAACCGGTCAGCGGGATTGACCTGCAGAACGGGCGCCGCAACCTCAGGATTGTCGAGAGAGCCGATCGCGATTTCCAGATCGCCGCCATAGTCATAGCTTAGCGGCGTGCCGCACTGCGCACAAAAACCCCGCACGACTTTGTTGGAACTGGCCCAGGTCGCTGGAGCCCCGCGTGCCCATTCCAAACCCTTGGCAGTGACAAGCGGCCCGAAAAAACTTCCGAACGCCTTCTGACACATTCTGCAATGGCAAATCGTGGCGCGACCCAGTTCGGCAATCCTGTATCGCACTGCGCCACACTGACATCCGCCGGTATGAGGCACGACGAACCTAGACCCGCATCGGCATCAAGACATAAAGCGCGCTGGCCTTGTCGCTCTCGCGCAGTAGGGTCGGGGCTGCTGCATCGGCAAGATGGACTTCGATTGTGTCGCCTTCAACCTGCGCCAATATGTCCATCAGGTAGCGGGCGTTAAAGCCGATCTCGAATCCTTCAGACTTATAGTCTCCCGACACCTCCTCAGCAGCCGTCCCGTTTTCGGGAGAAGATACCGAGAGCGTGATCTTGTCGGTTTCGAGGGACATCTTGACCGCGCGGGTCTTTTCCGAGGCAATCGTAGAGACGCGGTCCACGCCTTCCATGAAGCTTTTCGGGTCGATTCGCAGGATCTTGTCATTGCCGGTCGGAATTACGCGGCTGTAGTCTGGGAAGGTCCCGTCAATCAGCTTCGAGGTCAGAACCGCCGTACCCAAGCCAAAGCGGATCTTGCTGGCTGAGAGAGAAATTTCAACCGAGCCGTCGATTTCATCGAGGAGTTTGCGCAGTTCGGCGATGCACTTGCGGGGGATGATGATGTCAGGCATTCCCGCCGCACCGTCAGGGCGGGCCACTGTGACGCGGGCGAGGCGATGGCCATCCGTTGCGGCAGCCTTGAGCACAGGCTGCGCGTCGTCGGTCACATGCCAGAATATGCCGTTTAGATAATAGCGCGTTTCCTCCGTCGAGATCGCAAAGCGCGTCTTGTCGATAATTTCCTTGAGCGTCGTCGCAGGAAGTTCGAACTTGGTCGGCAGTTCGCCTTCGGCAATAACAGGGAAATCATCGCGCGGAAGAGTCGAGAGGTTGAATCGCGCACGACCGGCATTGACCGCCATCTTGCCATCGGCAGCGGCAAGGCTGACCTGGCTGCCTTCGGGCAGTTTGCGGGCAATATCGAACAGGGTGTGCGCCGAAACGGTTGTTGCTCCGGGCGGTTCGACCTGTGCTTCCACGCTCTCGTTGATCTGGAGATCAAGATCGGTTGCCATCAGCCGGATCGTCCCGTCAGCATTGGCTTCAATCATGACATTGGACAGGATCGGGATCGTATTGCGGCGTTCAACCACCGACTGGACATGCCCCAGGCTCTTCAAAAGCGTAGCCCGTTCGATAGTAGCCTTCATTGATCAATTCCCTGGTCGCGTTCGGTGTGGCGTGATGCGCTTATAGCGACAGAAATGCCGCTCGCCAGTGCCTTTCATGAACAAGATTCGGTGCGGGGGCAAGGGTCAGACCCGCTTGCATTGGGGATAATTTGCGGGGATGGGGAGCTATGACACTCCAAGGCCGCATCTTCATCGCCCGCCACGGCGAAACCGTCTTCAACGCTGCCAAGCGCATGCAGGGCGACCAGCTAGATACCCCGCTGACACGCAAAGGTTTTGCCCAGGCTGAAAGCATGGGATTGGCGTTGTCCAAATGGCTCGGCACCCGTCAGACACTATCGCTGTATTCGTCGCCGTCGGGTCGGGCACTGCAGACATTGGCAATCATCGCGGAACATATTGGCGCGGATTGGCATGGTGCGACACATGATGCCCGGCTGCAGGAAATCGACGTCGGAGAATGGGCCGGGCGAACCTATGCGGACATCATGGCTGAACAGGGTGAGATTCTCGACCCGCATATCGCGTTGTTCAGCAAGCGCCCACCCGGTGGCGAATGGTATGACGAAATTGCCGCGCGACTTCAGGGATGGATTGACGATACCGTCCAGATGCGTGGCGACCGACTGGTAATCATGCACGGCATGTCATCGCGCGTGCTGCGCGGCATGCTGCTTGGCTTGCCGGTCGATCCGCTCTGGAAAGCGCCGGTTGCTCCCAGCCTCCCCCAGGGAACCATCGTCATGATCGGCAATGGGGAGGAAAAGATCATCGGGCAGCCGGCATGAAACGGCTGTTGTTTGCTGCGGCGTTGTTGAGTGCGCCGGCAGCGGCGCGGGATGCGCTGGGAGTATATGAGGGCTGGGGTGCTTTTCGCGATGGTCGGCCGCTCCGCTGTTTCGCGATTGCCCAGCCGGTTCGACTTGGCAGCGGTAAATGGCGGCCATTCGCATCAGTTTCTTATTGGCCGGTGCAACGCGTCAGAGGTCAGGTGCACGTTCGGCTGAGTCGTGAGAGGCGCAGCACTGCTTCCGTTGTCCTCAGCATTGACGATCGCCGCTTCCCGATGGTCGCTGGCGGTGCAGATGCCTGGGCACCAGACCCACGTATCGATGCAGCCATTGTCGCGGCCATGCGCTCGGGGCGGACCCTGCGCATAGCTTCCCAGTCGGCGACCGGCGGCTTTACCGACACCTATGTCCTCAAGGGCGCGGCAACGGCAATCGATTCCGCGGCGCTGGGTTGTGCCCGAGGGCGTTAGCCGCTGACCAGCACAATATCCCGGTTCAGCGACAATCCACCGCGCACGGCTGCAGCAAGCGGAACCGGACATTCCTCACTATGGCCATGCGTGTGCGTGGGCACTATAGGCGCGGGCATGCAGATCCCCGGCCACATTGATCCCGTCCCCGTCTCTCGCGCTGCCAGCGTGCGCATCGATGGCCGTGCCGAACTGGTCGGGCTGACAAAGGACCAGATCCGAGCAGAACTCGAAGCCGCAGGCCTCGATCCAAAGGCAGCAAAGCTGCGTGCAAAGCAGATCTGGCACTGGATTTATAATCGCGGGGTCTCCGACTTCACGGCGATGACCGACATTGCCAAGGTCCAGCATCCCTGGCTTGCAGAGCGTTTCGCCATTTACCGACCCGAAGTGGTCGAAGCGCAGGTCTCGACAGACGGCACACGCAAATGGCTGCTCCGCTCCGATGACGGGCAGGATTTCGAAATGGTCTTCATCCCCGATGCCGACCGCGGGACCTTGTGCGTTTCCAGCCAGGTCGGCTGCACGCTCAATTGCCGTTTCTGCCATACCGGCACGATGCGGCTCGTCCGCAACCTGACATCGGCTGAAATCGTGGGGCAGGTCATGCTGGCGCGCGATTCGCTAGGCGAATGGCCCAGCGGCGAGGATGGACGGATGCTCACCAACATTGTGATGATGGGGATGGGCGAACCGCTCTACAATTTTGAGGCCGTCCGCGATGCCCTGAAAATCGTTATGGACGGCGATGGCCTTGCGCTTTCCAAGCGCCGGATCACGTTGTCCACCTCGGGCGTGGTTCCGATGATGGCCCGCGCAGGGGCAGAGATTGGGGTCAATCTGGCGGTGTCGCTCCATGCGGTCACAAAGGCCGTCCGCGACGAGATCGTGCCGATCAACCGCAAGTACGGAATCGAAGAATTGCTCCAGGCTTGTGCCGATTATCCAGGTGCCAACAATGCACGCCGGATCACGTTTGAATATGTGATGCTGAAGGACAAGAATGATAGCGACGAAGATGCGTATGAACTTGTCCGATTGCTCAAGAAGTACAAGCTGCCAGCCAAAGTGAACCTCATTCCCTTCAATCCCTGGCCGGGCGCTGCTTATGAGTGTTCGGAGCCCGACCGCATCCGCGCCTTTTCGAATATTGTTTTCAAAGGCGGAATTTCCGCGCCTGTCCGCACCCCGCGCGGTCGTGACATTGATGCGGCCTGCGGACAGTTGAAGACATCGAGCGAGAAAAAGAGCCGCGCCGAACTTGACCGGCTGGCCGAGGAGAAGCTGGCGGCGCTCCTCTGAGGATCGACGAAATCACCTCTTGCCTATTGGCCGGAAGCGGGTTCTATCTTGCTCACTGACAATAGGGGGAACGGGGATGGCAACGCAGGCAGGAACAGCCGGGATCACCGGCATCCCCAAACGCCATATCCTGGTCGCACTTTGTTTTCTCGCGACATTCATTTGCTACATTGATCGGGTCAATATTTCGGTTGCGATTATTCCGATGGCGGAGGAGTATGGCTGGTCGGGGACGACCAAGGGCCTTGTACTCTCCTCCTTTTTCATCGGCTATCTGGGTGCAATGCTTCCGACAAGCTGGCTGGCAAATAGGCTTGGCGGGCGATTGCTGATGGGGGTGGCGCTCATCGGCTGGTCGCTGTTTACCTTATTGACCCCAATCGCCGCCGGGATTTCGCTTTCGGTGCTTGTTGCGACGCGGATCCTGATGGGCATAGGTGAAGCGGCAAGTTTTCCATCGGTGTATAATCTATACGCGCGGTGGGTGCCGTTGAACGGACGAAGTCGGGCGATCTCGTTCAATGCGACCGGAATCCCGCTGGGGACGATCTTCGCGCTTTCAACGACGGGCTGGCTGATTAGCCAATTCGGATGGCAAGGCGTCTTTTACGCCTTTGGTGGCTTGGGTCTCGCCTTCGCCCTGCTCTGGTTTTGGCAGGTGCATGCGCGGCCGTCCGCCCATCCGAATATATCCGAGGCGGAACGCACGTTGCTGGCTCCGCTTGAGGCAGATGTCGGCGCTGTTCCCGATGACATACCCTGGAAAATGCTTTTCTCGCACTCTGCCGTCTGGGCATTGGTGATCAACCATTTCTGTTCGAACTGGACGCTCTATTTGATGCTGACTTGGCTCCCGAGCTACTTTCGCGATGTCCAGCATATGTCGATTACCGGGTCCGGCCTGTTTGCGATCGGACCTTGGCTTTGCCAGTTTGCCGTCGGCAATACAGCCGCGCATCTTGCCGATCGCATGATCGCACGCGGCTGGAGTGTGACGAGCGTACGCAAGATCATGCAGATCACCGGCCTTCTGGGTGGGGCCGCCTTCCTCCTGCTCGCATCGCAGGCCACTACGCCAGGATTTGCCCTGTTCACCTTATGCTGCGCGCTTGGAACAAACGGGCTTGGCTGGGCGGGCTTTGCAAGCAATCACCTCGATATCGCGCCGCGCCATGCCGATATCCTGTGGGGCATAAGCAACACAGCCGGAACACTTCCCGGCATCATCGGGGTCGCGGCGACGGGTATGCTGCTCGACCTGACCGGCAGTTATACGGCGACCTTTATCGTCGCCGCAGGGATCAGTGTTTTTGGCGCGATTGTCTGGTTGATTTGGGGAACGGGCAAGCGCATCATTGATTGATTGCGACAGAGTGTAACCCATGATCGAGCTCGCCCGAACCGGCAGCAGGAGGAAAGCACAATGACCGAACCCGCAATGTCCGAAGGCGCCGCACTTGCAGCCGCGCCAAAGATTGTCTTTCGCCACCGTCTTTCGACACGTATCTGGCACTGGGTGAATGCAGTGGCGATCTTCGTGATGCTGATGTCCGGCATGATGATCTTCAACGCCCACCCTCATCTCTATTGGGGCCAGTACGGTGCCAATCTGGACACGCCTTGGCTCAGCCTGCCGCGTTTTCCTGGTTGGGCGACGATTCCTTCGGGCTATAATCTTGCGCTTGGCCGCCACTGGCATCTGGCTTTTGCCTGGGTATTGGCGTTCGGACTGTTGGGCTATCTCCTCTGGTCACTGTTCAACGGGCATCTGAAGAAGGACGTGGCGCTCACGCGCGCGGAAGTCGCGCCTTCGCACCTTTGGGAAGACATCAAGAAGCATGCGCGATTCGATTTTCACGAGAGCGAGGCGCGCTACAATCCGCTGCAGAAGATCACCTACAGCCTCGTCCTCTTTGGTTTGATTCCGGTGGTTATCATGACGGGGCTGACCATGTCGCCTGGCATGAATGCCGCACTTCCCTGGCTGGTCGACCTGTTCGGCGGGCGACCCTCTGCCCGATCGATCCATTTCATCTGCGCGGCAGGCATTGCGGCCTTCATTGTCGTACATCTTGTGCTGGTAGTATTGGCAGGGCCGATCAACGAGATCCGTTCAATGATTACGGGTTGGTTCCGCCTATCTCCGCCGCCTGCGGAAAAATCGGGAGAAGCATCATGATCGTCAATCGTCGCAATCTGCTGGTCGGCGGCGCAGCAGGCCTTTTGACCGGGTGCGATGCGCTTGGCCGCAATGAGGATTTCCGCAAGCTGCTCGCTTTGGGAGAGAAGGGCAATTTCGCAATCCAGCGCAGCCTTCAGAACCGGATGGCACTTGCCAAAGAGTTTCGGCCCGAGCAGCGCTCTCCGATTTTTCGTGTCAATGGCACCCGACAGCCCCAGGGCCCCGAATATGCGGCACATATGCAGGACAAGTTCACCAACTGGCAGCTCACGGTTGAAGGTCTCGTTGCGCGTCCACAATCATTTTCGATGGCGCAGTTGATGGCGGGGCCGAAGCGCACCCAGATTACGCGGCATGACTGCGTCGAAGGCTGGAGTGCGATCGGCAAATGGACTGGCGTCCCTTTGAAGCTCGTACTCGATGCGGCCGGCCTCAAGACGCAGGCGCGCTACATCGTCTTTCATTGTGCCGACAAGATGGGCTTTGGCACCGATTATTATGAGAGCATCGATCTCATCGACGCGTTTCATCCGCAGACGATCCTTGCCTGGGCGCTCAACGATGAACCGCTTCTGGTCGGCAACGGTGCGCCACTGCGGCTTCGGGTCGAACGGCAGCTTGGCTATAAACAGGCAAAATACGTTGAACGTATCGAGGTCGTGGATGATCTGTCAAAAATCCGTGGCGGCAAGGGCGGCTTCTGGGAAGATAGCGCCGGATACGAATGGTACGGCGGAATTTGATCGGAGCCGGTCGTGCCGCTAAGGCCCGGCGATGAACGTTCCTGACTATGAATCCATAGCACGATCCGGTGTGGAAGCCTTGCGGCGTGGTGACGGAACCACAGCGCGAGCGGAATTCGATAAGGTCGTGGCTTCCGGGCGCGCGTCGCACCAGCTTTGGTTGTTTCTCGCTCAGGCCTGCGAAATGACTGGCGATGGTCCGGCGATGGAACGGGCACTCGCACCTGTTCTCGAACATGAACCGCGCAATCTGTATGCGCTTTTGATGAAGGGTGAGTATCAGGTGCGGCTGGGCGATGATCGCGCCGCAACGAGCTGGTTCGGGCTTGCGCTTTCCAGTGCCGGGCAACAACAAAACCTCGCTTCCGACCTCATCGCCCGGCTCCAGCGTGCGCAGGAGACCATGCGCGCCAGCGAAAAGAAATTTGAAGATTATCTATACGCCACGCTCGCAGCAGGCGGTGTCGATCCCGCGCATGCCGGCCCGCGCTTTGCCGAAGCCCTCGAAATCCTGAATGGCCGCGCCCAGCCGCAGTTGCAACAGCCCACGAGTTTCTATTATCCACGGCTCCCGCAAATCCCTTTTTACGAGAGCGCAGCGTTTGAATGGGTGGCCGGGCTTGAAGCGGCGACACCGGCGATCCGGGCCGAGGTGGAGGCGGTGCTGGCGGCCGATCGGGATTTGGCACCCTATGTTCAGCCCAATCGTGACCGGCCGACGCGCGAACATGCGCTGCTCGGTGATCCGAGCTGGAGTGCCTACTATCTTTGGCAGGATGGAGTTCTCAACGCCGAGCATGCCAAGGCCTGCCCGGCAACTATCCTTGCACTTGAAGGCTTGCCCATTCCCAGCATCGCGACGCGTTCGCCAATGGCACTGTTCTCGGTGCTGAAAGCAAAGACCCATATCCCGCCGCATTGGGGCATGCTCAATACGCGATTGATTGTACATCTGCCGCTGATCGTGCCGCCACATTGCAGGCTCCGCGTCGGTAACGAGGTCCGCTCGGTCGAGGCCGGCAAGGTGATGATCTTTGACGACAGTATCGAGCATGAGGCCTGGAATGACAGTGACCAGACCCGCGTTGTCCTGCTATTCGAAATCTGGAGACCCGAGCTGGATGCAGGTGAACGCAAGGCACTGACAACCATGCTGGAGGCGATCAACGCCTATTGAAGCAGGCGCTTCAGTTCATAGAGATTTTCGAGTGCTTCGCGCGGGCTGAGGGCATCGACGTCCAGTTTTTCGAGCGCGAGTATGACCGGGTCGCGCGCTTCGGGTTCGGGCGCAACGGCCGCGAAAAGTGGCAGATCATCGAGCCCAGCAGCCAATCCTCCCGTCGCGTCCCGGCCTGCTTCAAGTTTTGACAGGACGGCCTTGGCGCGTGCAAGAACGGCAGGCGAGAGGCCGGCAAGCCGCCCGACAGCGATGCCATAGCTTCGATCTGCTGGCCCATCGGCAACTTCGTGGAGCAACACAAGATCGCCTTTGTATTCGCGTGCACGGACATGGTGGAGCGATAGCGCGTCAAGCTTTTCGGCGAGGCGCGTCAGTTCATGATAATGGGTAGCGAACAGGCACCGGCAGCGATTGGTTTCATGCACCGCCTCGACCACCGCCCAGGCAATGGCCAGTCCGTCATAGGTGGAGGTACCGCGCCCGACTTCGTCAAGGATGATGAAACTGTTTTCGGTCGCCTGCGCCAGGATCGCGGCCGTTTCGACCATTTCGACCATGAAGGTTGAGCGCCCGCGAGCCAGATTGTCTGACGCTCCGACCCGGCTAAACAGCCGATCGACCAGCCCTAGTGTTGCCGATTGGGCGGGAACATAGCTCCCGGCCTGCGCCAGCACCGCGATCAGCGCATTCTGCCTGAGAAATGTTGATTTCCCGCCCATATTGGGGCCGGTAACGAGCCACAGGCGCGATTCAGTGCGAAGGATGACGTCATTGGCAACGAAGCGTGCGCCCGTTGCAGCGAGGGCAGCTTCCACCACCGGATGGCGTCCGGCAGTCACATCGAAGCGCGCGTCGTCAACGAGCCTGGGGCGGCACCATCCGCCTTCAATTGCACGTTCTGCCAGCGCTGACGCGACGTCGAACCGGGCCAAGGCATCGGCTGTCGCGACAATCTTTCGGGCGCCGGCCAACGCATTGACGGTCAGATCCTCAAGATGCGCCGCTTCTGCGGCCAGCGCGTGCGCGCCAGCTTGCGTAACGGTCATCGCCAACTCATGCAGCTCCGGTGCATTGAAACGGACGACCCCGGCAAGCGTTTGCCGATGGGTGAAGCCGGAATCGGCTGCCATCAAGGGATCCGCGTTCTTCGCAGACACTTCGATATGATAGCCCAGCACATTATTGTGCTTGATCTTGAGGGCGGCAATTCCAGTCTGCGCGCGATACCTCGCTTCGAGCATCGCGATATCGCGACGCCCGCTGCCCCCCGTGTTGCGCAATGCATCGAGCGCCGCGTCATAGCCTTCGGCAATCGCACCGCCTTGTGCCACATCGATCGGGGGGGTGGATACCAGAGCACGTGAGAGCAAGTCGACCAGCGCACCATGGCCATCGAGCGACGGCAAGAGTTCGACCATCAGGGACGGCAAGTTCGCCGCTTTGGCCAGCCGTTCTCGCAGCAAGCGAGCCTCGCCCAACCCGTCGCGCAACTGGCCCAGGTCGCGGGGGCTGCCGCGTCCGGCTGACAGCCTGCCGAGCGCCCGTGCCACGTCCGGAAGGGCCCTGAGAGACTGCCGCATCGCATCGCGGGCACCTCCATTCTCCACATAGTGGCTGACAAGATCCAGTCGCGCCACGATCGCCGCCCGGTTCATCAAGGGTGCACCAATATCGTCGGCCAGCAACCGTGCGCCGCCAGGCGTTACCGTGCGATCCACTGCATCGAGCAGGCTACCGGGCCTGGTTCCACTCACCGACCGGACAAGTTCAAGGCTTTCGCGTGTGGCCGCATCGATCAGCATATGACCGGCCGCCGTTCGTTTCATAGGCGCCGACAGGAAGGGCATTGTGCCTTTCCCGGCATGATCAAGATATGCAATCAGCCCGCCTGCTGCGGCAGCCTGTGCTCGGGATATCCCGCCAAAGCCGTCAAGGGTTGTGACGCCAAAGAGCTGCTTGAGCCGTGTTTCTCCGTCCGCCGAATCGAAATCGGCACGCGGTCGCACATGTCCGCTTATCGCGAGGCCTTCAGGGACAATCACTTCGGCGGCTGACAAACGGGCAAGTTCGGCGTCGAGCCCATCACGTGTAGTTTCGCCGATTTCAAATCTGCCTGTCGAGATATCGGCTGCAGCAATGCCAAACGCATCTCCCAGTGGGGCAATGGCAACCAGCCAATTGTCCTTGCGCGCTTCGAGCAAGGTCTCCTCGGTCAACGTCCCTGCTGTCACGATGCGAACGATGCCGCGCGAGACGATCGACTTCGAACCACGGGCTCTCGCAGCGGCAGGGCTTTCGGTCTGTTCGGCAATCGCGACGCGGTATCCCGCCTTGATCAGTCGGGCGAGATAGGCCTCCATCGCGTGCACCGGGACACCACACATCGGGATCGGCGCTCCCAGATGTTCACCGCGTGCCGTCAGCGCGATGTCAAGTGTAGTGGCTGCCAGTTTTGCGTCATCGAAGAACAGTTCGAAGAAATCACCCATCCTGTAAAACAGGAGGCAGTCGGGCGTTTCGGCCTTCAGCGCAAAATACTGAACCATCATTGGAGTGGGAGGAGCCTCGGCCATTTTCAACCCGATAGCGATTTTAACGTCAGGCTCAAACCCGTCTTCCCGTTACCGGATTGAGAGCCTAAGGTTTGCCCTGAAAATCGGGCGTGCCGGATTCGAGATGAGCATAGGGGTAGGACATGAGTGACGAACCACGGGTGCAGTTTTCCGAACGCGAAGCACTCTTCTACCATTCAACTGGCCGACCGGGCAAAATCGAGATTGTTGCCTCCAAGCCGATGGCAACCCAACGCGATCTGAGCCTCGCCTATTCGCCCGGCGTCGCCGTCCCCGTTCGCGCCATCGCCGAAGACCCGGCCCTGGCATATGATTATACAGCCAAGGGAAATCTGGTTGCGGTCATTTCAAACGGCACGGCCATTCTTGGACTCGGCAATCTGGGCGCGCTTGCATCGAAGCCCGTGATGGAAGGCAAGGCCGTACTCTTCAAGCGGTTCGCCGATGTGGATTCGATCGATATCGAACTCGACACCGAAGATCCCGAAGCCTTCATCAACGCGGTTGCATTGATGGAACCCAGCTTTGGAGGGATCAATCTTGAGGACATCAAAGCGCCCGAATGTTTCATCATCGAGCAAGCGCTCAAGGAGCGGATGAAGATCCCTGTCATGCACGATGACCAGCACGGCACTGCGATCATCAGCGCAGCCGGGCTGATTAATGCTTGCGAAGTAACGGGTCGAAAGCTCGCGGACGTCAAGGTCGTCGTGAATGGCGCCGGCGCGGCAGCGATCGCCTGCACTTCGCTGATCAAGTCGATGGGTATTTCGCCAGCCAATGTCATTATGTGCGACCGGAAGGGCGTCATCTACCAAGGACGCCTTGAGGGGATGGATCAATGGAAATCGGCCCATGCCGCGATTACGGAAACGCGTACGCTCGAGGAGGCGCTGGTTGGCGCCGATATTTTCCTGGGGCTCTCCGCAGCGGGCGCGCTGCGTCCCGAAATGATCGAGAAAATGGCAGCGCGACCAATCATCTTTGCGATGGCCAACCCGGATCCGGAGATCACGCCCCCTGAGGCAAAGGCCGTCCGCCCGGACTGCATCATAGCAACTGGACGTTCCGACTATCCGAACCAGGTCAACAATGTACTTGGATTTCCGTTCATTTTCCGTGGGGCGCTTGATGTGCGCGCAACGACGATCAACGAGGAAATGAAGATTGCAGCCGCATATGCGATAGCCGAACTGGCGCGTGAGGCTGTGCCGGAGGAAGTGGCCGCGGCCTATGGCGGGCAACTTGCCAGCTTTGGGCAGGATTATATCATTCCGGCGCCGTTTGATCCGCGCCTGATGGAAGTCGTGCCAGCCGCAGTTGCCAAGGCGGCAATGGATTCCGGCGTTGCGACCAAGCCCATTCTCGACATGGATGAATACCGCACGAGCCTGCGGGCCCGCCTCAATCCGACCACCTCGGTTCTGACGTTGGCCTATGATAATGCGCGCGCCCATCCCAAGCGTGTTGTCTTTGCAGAGGCCGAAGAGGAAGTTGTCCTCCGCGCAGCGATCGCGTTTCGAGATGGGGGTTGCGGCACGCCTGTCCTGATCGGGCGCGATGATGTGATCGACAAGCTCAGGGCACTGGGAGTGGACGATCCCGAGAGCTTCGAGATCCACAATAGCCGCCATTCGCCGCTCGTTCCTGCAATGGTCGAGATCCTTTATGGTCGTCTCCAGAGGCGAGGTTATCTCCACCGGGAATGCGAACGCTTGGTCAATACCGATCGCAACATCTTTGGCGCGCTGCTCCTCAAAATGGGTGAAGCCGATGCAATGATCACAGGCGTCACGCGCACCTACGGCCAGAGCTTGCGCGAAATCAGGCGCGTGCTTGATCAGGCGGAAGGGCGGACCCCGTTCGGCATCCATGTTCTGGTCGGTCAGTCCCATACAGTGTTCATGGCCGATACGACGGTCAACGAACGGCCGTCCGCTGCCGAACTGGCTGACATCGCCGAACAGACCGCAGCGGTTGCGCGTCGGATGGGGCATGAGCCGCGGGTGGCTTTCCTTTCCTATTCAACCTTTGGCAATCCGTCGGGCAATTGGCTGGGGCCGATTCGCGATGCTGTCGAGATTCTCGATGCACGAGGAGTCAGCTTCGAGTATGAAGGCGAGATGGCCCCGGACGTCGCGCTCAATCCCCGACTCATGGCAAACTATCCGTTTAGCCGTCTTTCGGGGCCGGCCAATGTTCTGGTTATGCCCGGGCTGCAATCGGCCAACCTGTCGGCCAAGCTGCTGCGTGAACTGGGGGGCGATTCGGTAATTGGTCCGATGCTGGTCGGGATGGAAAAGCCGGTGCAGATTGCAACCATGGCTTCAAATGCATCGGAACTTGTCACACTCGCGGTGCTCGCTGCGAGCGGCATCGCTCACTGAACTCTGGTTAGTTCGGATTGTCTTGAGTCGATCCGCCCTCACCCACGGCTCCGACCGATCCAATGTTTCCGAACAGGTCTTCAAAGAAGCTGCGTTCCTTGCCGAGTGTCGGCGTTTTGTCGCCCTCGGGGTTGATTCGCGCAACTTTTTCAACACCTGCCTTGTCCACCGCAGCGACGTTGCCGGCGGTATCAAAGCGGACACGCAGGACCAGTTGTTCGGTTGGTTTGGGTAGGGCAAAGGCCAGTTGCTTTGTGGTTCGGGCGAAATAATACCAGTCATTTGGCGTGAACTGACCGACAAAGCTGGGTCGGCCGAGCGTCTTGGTTACCGATTCGCGATTGTCTACACCAGCCTGGATGCCGTTCACGAGCGTATCGTCAGCGATATACCCTTGATGCCCGGCCACACGAGAGCAACCCGATGCACCGACGACAAGCGCCGTCAGTGCCGCAACACTTGCAAGCTTGGTTGACATCCGGGCCATAACACTCTCCTGCACTCAGCCGTTCGCTTGGGCATTGAAACACGCGAATTTGGGCTCAATATGCGCAGAGCGGCCTCGGGGCAAGCGCGGCGCGACAAATGGATGACAGCATGGCACTTAAGGCCTTGAAGAGATGGTTTGGAAGCAAAGTTGACGCGGCAAGCGTGCGACCGCTCTACGACGCCATCATTGCCGAAGCACGGTTGCCCCATTGGTATGTTGAAGGCCAGGTAGCCGACAGCATCGATGGACGTTTCGACATGGTCAATGTTGTACTGGCACTTGTTCTGATCAGGATGGAGGCGATGGGAGGCGAAGCGGAAACCCCATCGTCACTGCTTGCCGAATCCTTCGTTACTGACATGGATGGGCAACTGCGTGAGCTCGGCATCGGCGATATTGGGGTGGGCAAGCATATCGGCCGCATGATGGGTGCGCTGGGCGGACGGCTTGGAGCCTATCGAGACGGCTTCGGGGCGGGCGCGGATCCACGCGATGCGTTGGTGCGCAATGTCTATCGTGGTCAAAAGCCCGACCCACTGGCGCTGGAACATGTGGTGACAGCGCTCAAACTGTTATCCGGAAGACTCTCGGAGGTCTCGCTATCCGGACTGCTGTCCGGGAAGCTTGCCGCTTGATGAGTAGCGCCCCGGAATTGTCGCGGCGTTTTGCACTTGCTGATATCGGCGCGGAGCCGAGGGCGGTTGTGGTTGTGGCAGAGGACGCCGAGCGAACTGCCCTGGCCCGGCGTTTCGGGCTCGTTTCGCTCGACGCACTTATGGCTCGTGTTGAACTTGCCGCCGTCAACAACAGCATCGAGGCGCGCGGGACCTTGTCGGCGCGGATGACGCAAAGCTGTGTTGCAACTGCCAAGTCCTTGTCGGTCAAGCTCGAAGAGACATTTCAGATCCGCTTCGAAGCCCCGGACACGCAAGTCATCGAAGAAGAGTTTGAATTGAGCGCCGATGATTGTGACGTCATGGAACATGACGGGCAGGCGATCGATCTCGGTGAAGCCGTGGCTCAGACGTTGGGTCTGGCCATCGATCCCTTCCCGCGAGCGCCTGATGCCGATACGGCGCTCAAGGCGACCGGGATATTGGCGGAGCAGGACGTAGGCCCCTTTTCCAAGCTGAAAGGGCTGCTTGGCAAGGGTTAGGTGCGTTCGGCTTATGCAGGCCATCCGCCTGCCTCATCGAAACTTTTCCAAGATAGCTATTAATCCGCGACGTCGTGTCCCGTTACTACATTGGATGGAGGCGCGCGCTATGCTGTGCGAGCCGTTGCAAGGTTAACAAGATGTTATGGAATCGGCACCTATGGTAAGTAAATACGTATCTCTTGGAGGCAATGGATGCATGTTCGCGCATCGCTAAGAGCACTTTTTACGGAAACAATGCCGGTGCGGCTAGCCACGCCGATAACCTCCGCCTCGATTTTTGCGGTTGTCGTTTGCTGTTATGTAATCGTGAAGCTGACAGGCGATGGCGGCATGGATCCCATTGACAGATTCCGCGCGGTTTGGCCTATCGCGTTGACGTCCAGCGCCGCAATTGTCCTGGTAATGTCACTCTTGTACCAGACAATTCTTGGTTTCGTTCACCAGATCGAATTGCGTGAGGAGCTAGCCCGGCATCAGGCATTGCACGACCCGTTAACGGGGCTGGCGAACCGGACATTGCTGATCGATTCCCTAAACAATGCGCTTGAACGGAGCCGACGGGGCCCCGAAAATGTGGCTGTGCTGACAATCGACCTCGACAGGTTCAAGCAAGTCAACGACACGCATGGCCATGCTGCGGGCGACGATCTCATTTGCCAGGTCGCCAATAAACTGAAAGCGCTTATTCGCGAGACCGATACGGTTGCGCGCCTTGGCGGCGATGAGTTTGCGATCATCCAACCCGGCCCTCTTCAAATCGATGATATTGAAGCCCTTGGGCGGCGCATCATTTCAGCGTTGAGTGAGCCTATTTGTCTGTCCGGCAATGAGGTGAGGATTGGCGCAAGCATTGGCGCGGCGATAGCGCCAAGAGACGGAGACATGGCCGAAGATCTGATGCGAAAGAGCGATATCGCGCTCTACCGCATGAAAGACCTGGGACGTAACGGGATTTGCCTTTTCGATGAAGAATTGGACGCCAAGGTACGGCGAAAAGCGAAAGTCGAACAAAGCCTTCGGCGTGGCTTGCTGAACGGCGACACGCTGGCATTGCATTTCCAACCGCAGATAAGCTGTTCATCGCGGAAGGTTGTCGGGGTCGAGGCCTTGGTGCGCTCGGACGACAAGGATCTCGGTCCTGTTTCCGCCTTTGAACTGGTCACGGTTGCAGAGAGTGTGGGCCTGATAGAGGCGCTCGGAGAAATGGTTTTCTGTGGCGCTTGTGAGGCAGCAAAGCACTGGCCTCAGTTGTTCGTGGCCGTCAATGTTTCCTCCTTGCAGTTTCGGACAAAGGGATTTGCCAACAGGCTCATAGAGATCGCAAGGGAAAAAGGGGTCGATCCAAGTCAAATTGAAATCGAAATCACTGAATCGCTGGAGTTTGATGAGCAATTTGGCGCGGCCAAGTCACTCGCCGATCTGCGAAAGGCGGGATTTCGAATCGTTCTGGACGATTTTGGCACCGGCTTTTCGTCACTCAGCTATTTGACGCGCCTCCAGGTCGACAAGCTGAAGATAGATCAATCCTTTATCAAGCGCGCTCGCGAGGGTGATAATGCTGTTGCCGTCATTCGTTCCATCGTCGATCTTGGCCATGCCATCAAGCTTGCGGTAATTGCCGAGGGCGTCGAAACGGCGGCTCAGGAAGCCATCATTCGCGCAGCCGGTTGCGACCAATGGCAGGGTTATCGGTTTTCGCCGCCTGTATCGATGGACGAAGTTGACCGCCTGCTTGCAAACCGCACGCAATGGAATGCCGCGTGACCGCACACCTTGGCTGCGACTGAAGATCGAAAATTGAAAGTCTTTAACGGTCAGCGAAGCAAGGAAGAGAGTTCGAGTGCGCTCGGCATGGCTAGGACCAGCCCGAAGATAACATCAAATGCCCGGATTGGGCGCACGCGCCTGCCCCGTTGATTGTTCCGAAGGTCGACGACAGTAAGGGCAAGGATCGAAAGACCGCAAAAGCAGGATAAACAGAGTGCGATCACGAACGGAAGCAAGACAAATTCAGGAAAGCTTGCATATGCCGGCCAAAGAAAAAACGCTACACAGCCAGCAACAAGACCTGGTCCGGCTGCCCGACGTGCATTCCATCCGGAAAGAACGCCCACAGGCTGACTTTACGCGATCTGTCGACGATGTGTGGGCACGAGCGCAGGATTATCCGTTGCCAGTTCGTGCCCGCATTCAATCTTCATGGCAATCACCTCCAAGGGGGACAATCTAGCGCCAAAGACTGTGACAACCTAGCCCAAGAAGGTAACCTCAATCAAACGGCTTCAAACGATCCTTGAGCGGCTTGCCAATGTGGACGATGGCTTCATTCGCCGCCTCATTGCCGGCGTTGATGACAACGAGAATAATGATGTTGTGTTTGGGCATGATCCTAATATCTGCGAGCCAGTAGCCGTTGCTCCCTGAATGGGTCAGCAAGAGAGGAACGCCATCGGGACCCGTTTTTACACCCCAGCCGAACGTATACTGCTCAGTGACGGGTGTGTGTAAAATGCGATAGGTTTCTGTTTTCAGAAGCTTTCCGTGACCATTGACGCCGTCAAGATGGTCTTGCGCGAACAACATCCAATCCCGCAGGCTGATGTTGATGGTGCCCGCCGGGCCGATGACAGCAGGATTGTCGCTATCGGGATCGGCCGGATCGAGTGCCACCAGCTTGCCGTCTGCTTCCGTGTGCCCCCATGGTTGCTTTGTCTTGCCGTCCTTGCCCGGCACGCCAAAGCCCGCATGCCTTATCCCGAGTGGCGCAAATATCTGTGTGCGGATCAGGTCTTCCCATGACTTGCCCGTTTGCGCTTCAGCGATTGCACCTGCGATCATGAAGCCCAGATTGGAATATTCATATTCGCCGATCTTGGACGCCGGGGGCTCTACGAGATATTTGTGTGCAACCAGCAAGCGTTGCGCTCTTACGTCCTTGGCGGGCTTGATGAGTGCAAGGACGGGCGGCCAATCCTTGTCGTCGGTCAACGTCGGAAGCCCCGCCGTGTGGTTCAGCAATTGGGCTACGGTAACCGAGCGATAGGCTGGATCCATATCCTTGGCGAATGCCGGAAATGAATCCGCAAGAGTGTCTTCAAAATGCATGACACCCTGCTCCACCAGACGCGCGATCAAAGTTGCCGTGAATGCTTTGGTGTCGGAGCCAAGATGCCAGCGATCACGTGTCGTCACCGATTTTGGATGACCAATCGCGCGGACACCAATCGCTGCCTCCGCCGCGATCTTGCCATCGATCTGGATGAGCGCAGCGGCGGCGGGGAGCTTGTCCTTGTCGCGCGCCGCTGTGAGGGTCTGTTCGAGAAA
>JANLST010000479.1:0-3891 GCA_031362505.1 Sphingomonadales bacterium | reverse complement strand
GGAATGGATGCCTCGAAGGAACGCCGCTCACTCGGGCAGGGCGCCCATATCGTGGTCGGGACTCCCGGCCGTCTGCGCGATCATCTCGAACGCGGTTCGCTGACGCTTCACAGCCTGACTGTCGCCATTCTCGACGAGGCTGACGAAATGCTCGACATGGGCTTTCGCGAAGATCTTGAAGAGATCCTTGATGCCACGCCGCAGACCCGGCGAACCTTCATGTTTTCCGCAACGATGCCCAAGCCGATCGTCGCGCTCGCTCGTCGCTACCAGCGCGATGCCCTGCGCATCTCGACCGTCGGCGAAGACCGCGGCCATGGCGATATAAGCTACCAGGCGGTCACAGTCGCGCCCGCCGATATCGAGAATGCGGTCGTCAACCTGCTCCGCTTCCATGAAGCAACAACAGCCCTGCTGTTCTGCGCAACGCGAGACAATGTCCGTCATTTGCATGCCAGTCTGACCGAGCGAGGTTTCGCGGTCGTCGCGCTATCGGGCGAGCATAGCCAGAGTGAGCGCAATCATGCGATGCAGGCCCTGCGCGATCGCCGTGTGCGTGTTTGCGTGGCCACCGACGTTGCCGCCCGAGGCATCGATCTGCCCACGCTTTCGCTGGTGATCCATGTCGAGCTCCCCCGCGATGCCGAAACGCTTCAGCACCGGTCGGGTCGGACGGGTCGGGCGGGAAAGAAGGGCACAGCAGTGTTGCTCGTTCCCTATCCGCGTCGCAAGCGCGTCGAAATGATGCTCCGCGGCGCACGGATCAATGCCGAATGGATCGCACCGCCGACGCGCGAGGATATCGCCCGGAATGATCGGGAGCGTCTCATTGCAGCACTTCTTGAGCCCGTAGAGATCGATGATGAGGATCGCGCACTTGCGACCCGTCTCCTCGCGGAACGCACGCCCGAGGAAATCGCTGCTGCCCTGGTCCGCGCCCACCGCGCGCGCATGCCAGCCGCCGAAGAATTGATCGACGCTGCGTCGGGGCCTGCCTCGCGACAGGACGGGCCCCGCCCCGGTTTTGAAAATACGGTCTGGTTCCGGATGGATATCGGGCGCCGACACAATGCCGATCCGCGCTGGTTGTTGCCCCTCCTGTGCCGCCGTGGCCATATTACCCGCACGGAAATCGGGGCGATCCGCATCGCCGCGAACGAAACGATGGTCGAAGTGCAGACCGCCGCCGCTGCACGTTTTGCCGCTGCCGTCAAACGCACAGCTGTCGAGGGTGAAGATGGCGAAGGCGGTATTCGGATCGAGCAAGTCCATGGCGCACCGCGCGACGAAGCGAAGCGTAATCGCCGCGAAGCTCTGCCGCGGGGCCGTCTTGCAGTGCGGCCAGCCAAAGCCCCGTTCAGGCCGCATTCCAAGGGGCCAAGACCCTAGCCCAAAATGTCCTGAACCATTCCGAGATGCCATGATATAGCACATGGCATTCGCTCGGGAGGGCATGACATGAACATGGCGGATCTTACCGGATCATCCGGGCGCAGGGCCCTGATCTACTATTTTCTGATATGGGGGGCAGCAACAACCTATCTCGCCACACGCGGCGCAGACTGGAGCTTTCCAATTGCCTCACTGTTGATTTTCGGTTGCGGCTTTTCCGCGCTCGGATGGTTGCTGACGCGTCGGATGGAGGCGCCTGCCTTACCCGTTGTCAATGCAAAACGGGAATCGCTGGCATTGCTCGCCTATCTGGCTTTTTATGCCGTGGTCTTTTTTGGCTGGCTCTACGGCTTGTTGAAGGAAGCGATCCTGCCTGGCCCCACTCAGGAAATGGCGGTCCTTTCGTTCAAGCTGGTGGTCCATATTGGCCTGCCTATCGCTGTGCTGCTGTTGGTCGGTGGCAAGATTCGCAACATGTGGGATTTGGGTCTCGATCGACGAGGGTTCTGGCTCGCGGTAGCCGTTCTGTCGGCATTCTGCTTTGCCCTACTCGCGGTGGTGAGCCCCGCGTTGAGCCAGATTTCCGGGCTTAAACTCTCACCAGTTGCTGCCATGCTCTGGGTTGGAGGCGCATGGCTCTGGGTTTCGCTTGAAGCCGGACTGGCCGAGGAGTTCCTCTTTCGCGCTGGCCTTCAATCGCGCTTGTCAGCGTGGATGCAATCCCCGACGGCGGCAATCATTGTCACGTCGCTGATTTTTGCCCTGTGTCATGCGCCAGGCATCTGGTTGCGCGGTACTCCAGATACAGACGGGTTCTCGACAAACCCCCTGCAGGTGGTCGCCTTTACGATTGCGACCCTTTCTCCCCTGTCAATTGCGCTTGGCGTTCTTTGGGCGAGAACGCGCAGCCTGCTGCTGATCGTGCTGGTCCACGGCGCAATCGATGCATTGCCCTTTACCGCCGAGTTCGTTCGGCTTTGGGGCTCCGCCTTCTAGCGCTGCGCGAAAGGCATCACCCGAGCCCTGACCGCCAGATTCCGGCGCTAGTGAGCCATCAGGAGCGGAATCCGCGACGTGCGAAGCATGTCACGGGTGACTCCACCCAGCAACGTTTCACGGAAACGCGACCGGCCATAGGCCCCTATGACAAGGCAGCCCGCGTGACGGTCGGTCGCGAATTTTTCGAGTGCGGCTGCGGGCCGCAGACTGGTTTTTGGCAAACTGTGCAACTCTGACGCAATGGCATGGCGCGAGAGGTAGCTGCTTGCAGCCATCTGCGGGAAGTCCGCCCCGTCCTCACCGACCGAAACGATATGCACGCTCGACGCCTGACGAAGGAAAGGCAACGCTTTTCGCACTGCATTTGCCGCTTCCGGCGAGGCATTCCAGCCGATCACTGCTGCCTGCGACGTGTCGAACTTGGCCAAGCCGGCCGGTACGACCAGAACGGCACAGGCGGCATAAACGGCGATCTCGTCTGCAATAGGCAAGGGTTGTGAAACGGCGGTGGCTGAACTGGGATACTGGCCAATGATCAACAGATCATTGAGCGCCGAGGCCTGGATCAATTTCTGGACCACAGGACCGTCTTCAGCAATCCAGTCCCAGCGGACGTCTTCGACGGTCAAATGTCCTTCAACCCGCTTGCGCACCTCGTCCTCGCGCTCTCTGACGCTTTCGAGCAGCGCCGCCTGGGTATAAACGCCACCTAACGGCTCGAAGGCGATGTAGGCGTTGTACGGCGTGACCTGAAGACAGGTGAGATGTGCATCAAATGACCGGCAGATATCAAGGGCGACCTGCAGCCTGTCATCAAGGCCGTCATCGTCATAAACATGCAGGAGAACCGACTTCATGGACAATATCCTTGTTTTGAATGCAGTTCATCCTAAGCCGATCGTATCGGTAATCCTTGATCCTGATCAAAGATGCACTGACGCCATGACATCGGCGTCCCGGACGCGGGACAGGTTCGCCCTGCCTATCCGCTGGTCAGTCGGGCGCCCATCATCTGGTGAAGAAGATTGATCGCTTTCAAGGGACGCACCATCACCTTGAACCGGGAAATATGGCCAGCGTCGTTCCACCAGATCATGTCAATGCCATTGATCAGGATGCCATCGATCTGGGTCTCGAATTCGAGGATGGCGGAATCTTCGCCCTTCCACTCATTCAGATAGGTGAACCTTGGCCCGCCGAGCACCTTGGCCGCCGCCATGAGATATTTGAACGTGATCTCCTTGCCGCGTTGTGGCGTGTGGACCACAGGCGATTCAAACACGACATCGTCATCAAGCAGCGCAGACAGCGCCTGTGGATCGCCACTTTCCATATAGGCGTGCCATTTTTCAATAGCGTGGGTCACTTGAACGCCTCCGGAATTGCATCGGGCGTGGCATCGCCCAGTTCGGAACCACCATCCACATTGAAGATCGAGCCGGTAATATACCGCGCACTGTCACTGGCGAGGTAGAGCGCCATTTCAGCAATGTCGCTCTT
>JANLST010000478.1:0-2529 GCA_031362505.1 Sphingomonadales bacterium | reverse complement strand
GGCCACCATTTTGTGGGCGCTGTCCACCCCGGCCGCGACGACGGCCAGCCTGACGATTGTTGAGCAAGAAATGTCCCTTTTCTCTGGGGTAAAGCCTGTGGTTCGTAGTTCAAGCCAGCATGACCCCGACCGGGATGTGCCTCGGCACATCTTTTGCCTGCCAAAGCCGGATCATCCTAGTCACAGCCTCAGGTAGTGGGGGTAAGAACGGGATGGCGGCCTCATGGTTTCGCCCCTCCACTCTTGAAACGGGGCCTTAGCTCGCCTTTTGGCCAATTCCAAGGGAAAAATGCAGGACTGCCCGGTCCCTGCCTCCCAGGTCCTGCCGAACGTGTGGATGAAGACCGGACACCCGGAACAAGTCGGCTACGCTGGCGGCCTGTGCAGACCCGATTTCAAGCGCGATCATTCCGCCAGGCGCAAGGCGCTCAGGAAGCTGCGGGATCAGCACGCGATAGGCGTCGAGCCCATCCACTCCGGCAAAGAGCGCTGTTGTCGGCTCAAAGTCGCGAACCTGCGCCGACAGACTGGCGCCTGTTTCCACATAAGGCGGATTGCAGAGTATCAGGCTGAAGCATTCCTCAATGCCCTCTGCCCAGTTGCCATTGAGGAAATGTGAGCGATCCGCCAACCCGAGTCGCGAGGCATTAGCCTGCGCGATCGCCAGCGCTACATGAGAGGCGTCGACACCCAGTCCCGTGGCATGCGGCCATTCGGAAAGCGCCGCGAGAAGAAGCGCGCCAGAGCCAGTGCCAAGATCGAGAATCCTTTTAGGGCCGTCCGCCCCGAAGTAACCGACCGCCGCTTCGATCAGGGTTTCGCTGTCGGCGCGCGGGATCAACACGCCAGGTGCGACGGAGACGCTGATCGTCCAGAAGTCACGCGTTCCGGTGATATAGGCCAATGGCTCATGCGACTGGCGCCGGGCGAGCAGGGGGCCAAACCCATCGGGCACATCGTGGTCGAGATGCCCGAGCAACATGGTCTCGCGCGACACGCCCAGCGCATGCGCCATCAACAGTTCGGCATCAAGGCGCGGCGTATCGCTGACTGGAACGAGTAGTGCAGCGGCATTGGTCAGGGCGGTGCGAACCTTCTCCCCTCCCGCAAGCGGGAGGGGCCGGGGGTGGGGCTGCTCTTGATCTGGTGCGGTGCTGGACATGACCACCCCTAGCCCCTCCCGCAGGCGGGAGTGGGAGTATTGTTCATCCAGCCCTGCCAGCCGCTCGGCTTCATCGGCTTCGTTCAGCGCGCGCAGCAGTTCATCCAGCTGCCCTTCGAGGATTTCGGGCAGGCGGTGGAGCGTCAGGTTGATCCGGTGATCGGTCACGCGGCCTTGCGGGAAGTTGTAGGTGCGGATGCGCTCCGAACGATCACCCGATCCGACCATCGACTTGCGGGCACCCGCCCGCTCGGAATGAAGCCGCTCGCGTTCCAGTTCATAGAGCCGTGTCCGCAATACGCGCAACGCCTTGGCCCTGTTCTTGTGCTGCGATTTTTCGTCCTGCTGGATGACGACAAGCCCGGTCGGGATATGGACGATCCTCACCGCGCTGTCGGTCGTGTTGACCGACTGGCCCCCCGGCCCCGAAGAACGGTAAATGTCGATCCGCAGATCCTTGTCCTCGATCTGGATATCGACGTCTTCGGCCTCGGGCAACACGGCCACAGTGGCGGCCGATGTGTGGATGCGCCCCCCGCTTTCGGTCGTCGGAACGCGCTGGACGCGGTGAACCCCGCTTTCGAATTTCAACTGCGCAAACACGCCCTTGCCGGTGATCGCCGCCACGACTTCCTTGTATCCACCCATATCGGCGGCAGAGGCGGAGATCAGCTCGATCTTCCAGCCCTTTTCCTCGGCATAGCGCGAATACATGCGGAACAGGTCGCCAGCGAACAATGCGGCCTCGTCGCCGCCCGTACCAGCACGGACTTCGAGCATGGCCGAGCGCTCGTCCGCCGCATCGCGGGGTAGCAACGAAAGAGCAAGTGCGCGTTCGGCGGCAGGCAGCGTCTCGCGGATCGCGTCGGCCTCTTCCTGCGCCATCTCGCGCATTTCGGGATCGTCGAGCATTTCCTCAAGCCCGGCGAATTCATCGCGCAACCTCTGCAACTCGCCCGCTGCCGCCGCAACCGGCTCGACCTCGGCATATTCCTTTGAGAGCGCGACAAACGTGTCACGCGGTAAATCGCCCGAAGCGAGCTGCGCGGACAGATCATCCCGCTTCGCGAGGAGAGCGGCGATGCGTTCTGCCGAGATTGTGGTCATGCTGACTTTATCTTGTCAGCTAATTCAGAAAGTGGAATTTCGATCTGATCGCCAGAGCGCAGATCTTTTAACCCCACCAGCCCAGCTTCAAATTCTTCGTGCCGCACAATGACAGCGAATTGCGCCCCACCGAGTCCCGCTTTTGAAAAATGACGCTTGAGATTTCCCTTGAATTCAAAAGAACAACGAATGCCACAACGACGCAATTCGCTTGCAACAGCGAGAATGTCTAGCTCAGCCAAAGGACTAAATGGAATTAC
>JANLST010000471.1:0-4760 GCA_031362505.1 Sphingomonadales bacterium | reverse complement strand
TGATCAGGCATCACGCTAGGCTCTCCGGCAGGAGCACGGATGATAAACTTTCTGTCACGCGTGGGATTGCATTGTTCGACCGTCGAAGACGAGCGGGCTTTTGCCGACAGGTACTTGCTCGGAACGGTAAGAGAATCGCAGCTGTTTCTTTTTATCAGCGCATTCTTTGTCTATGCTTTCTTCGTTTGGGACAGGATTATTGATCCAATCCATTGGGAGACAACCCACCTTCTTCGCGGACTCGTGATCGCGCCATTGATGGCGTTGTGCGGCCTTGGCCTTTTCACATCCTTTGGAAAAAGATACTTCGAAGCGGTTATTTTGACCGCGATGGTGATTTGCCAGATTGGTCTCGCCGTCGTTTATTCGATACTTGATCATGGGTATGAATATGGTGCGCTGGGCTTTGCGCTCGCGATGCTTGGTACGACGACGATGTTCCCAATTCGCTCGCGCTTCCTGATCATCGCTTCGGTTCTCACTTTGATCATAACGGTCACCGGCCATATCATTGCTGACAATGCCCGTCCTGGCTGGATGGTTGTCAACCTGATGGCGGTTTTGTGCGCTATCAGTCTCGGAACGCTCTCGGCCTATATCCGCGAGCGCGGCGCCCGTTTTGCCTATCGCACGCAAAAGGATCTTGCTGCATCTCGAGAACGCGTCGATGACCTGCTTCACTCGATGCTTCCGCACGAAATCGTCACACGAATTCAATCGGGCGAGACAGCCATTGCAGACTCACATGGAGAGGTCAGCATTATCTTCGCTGATCTCGCCGGGTTTACGGAACTGTCGCGGAAAATCAGTCCGGCCCACCTTGTAAAAATCCTCAACAGCCTATTCTCCACGTTCGATCTTGAAGCCGAGCGTTTGGGCATTGACCGCATCAAGACGATTGGCGACGCCTATATGGCGATCGGCGGGTTGACGCGAAAGCCGGGTGCCAAGGACCACGCCGAAAGCGCTGCTGAGTTTGCATTCGCGATGCAACGGGCAGTGCAGCTCATGATCGACGAACATGATTATCCGATCAAGATCCGCATCGGCCTTCATGTGGGGCCGGTCGTTGCTGGAGTTATTGGAGTCCGGCGTCCGGCATTCGATTGCTGGGGAGAGGCTGTGAATCTTGCCAGCCGTCTAGAAAACCGAGCCGAACCCGGCACGATCCTGATCTCCGAAAGTGCATACTGGCGGCTGCGCCCGATTTACGAGATTGAACCACAGGAAGACATGGAACTGAAGGGCATCGGCTACGCCAAGGTTTACTTGCTCAAGGGAACCCGGGCCGAGAGGATCGCAACGATCGAAAATTCTCCGGTGCCGTGGGTTTAAAGGTTTAACCGGGCAAAAGTTTAAGTAGCCAGTCGGCCTCAAACGGATCGAGCCAATTGCGGCAATTTACAAAGGTCGCAGCTGCTCTTTCGCCTTGGGGATTTCCATCCGAAAGCCGTTCCATGACGCCAAATCGTCAGCCAATTTCGCGTTTTTTGCGGGCGTGCCGAGCCCAGATGTTGAGTCCTTCCACCATCACCGAGAAGGCCATCGCTGCATAGATATAGCCCTTCGGAACGTGCGTTCCAAATCCTTCTGCGATCAATGTCATCCCGATCATGAACAGGAAGGCGAGCGCCAACATGACAACAGTTGGATTTCTCTCGATGAAGCGGGACAGGGGACCAGCAGCGGTCAACATAACCGCAACTGCGACAATCACAGCTAGAAACATGATTGGCACATGATCCGTCATCCCGACTGCCGTAATTATCGAGTCGATCGAAAAAACGAGATCAAGCAAAATGATCTGCACGATCGCAGAACCAAAACTCAAGCCCACCCTTGCCGTATTGAACACGTCATCATTGGGCTTGATGTCCACATTGTGATGGATTTCTTTGGTTGCTTTCCAAACCAGGAACAGGCCACCCGCGATCAAGATCAAGTCCCGCCACGAAAAGCCGTGACCGAACGCCTCGAAAAGCGGCCGTGTGAGTGTTACAATGAAGGCGATCAAACTTAGCAACACCAGGCGCATGCCAATCGCAAGCCCGATGCCGATTAGACGAGCCCGTGCGCGGTATTCCTCGGGCAGCTTGTTGGTCAGAATCGAAATGAAAATCAGATTGTCGATCCCGAGAACGACCTCCATCGCTATCAACGCGGCGATAGCGGCCCAGTTCGTGGGGTCGGTGAAAACGGCAAGAATATCAGTCATTGTTTCTCTTGATTGTTAGCGTGCCGTTTCGTGTGGACCGGCGAATTGTGGAGCGAAGGATCGAGCGAGATGTATCACGTGGCAGGGAACGGACTTTTTTATCCTTCCCTATGTCCAATGGCAATTACCTGTCTCAATCGAAAAGCTCCTCCAGAAAGGATTTGCGGCGCTTGGGATGTCCATAGCCATAGCCTGGTTGGTGACCATAGGTCTCTCTCGGCTTTTGTATGGGCATGGCCGGGGAAGCCGCGATGCCATCATTTGCACTTCGCTCGATAATTTTGTCGAGCTCGCCCCGATCGAGCCAAACGCCACGGCATTGCTGGCAATAGTCGATTTCCACGCCCTGCCGATCGCTCATCACAAGAGGGACCTTGCATACGGGGCATGGCATGCCGCTGGCTGCATGTGTCATTATCAAGTACTCCAATCCGGGATTTTTAAGCTTCGCGCTCACCGGTCAGATTGAGCAGCAGCTGGAAGATGTTGACGAAATTCAGGTAGAGCGAGAGCGCACTCATCACGGCAAGTTTTTCGGCATGCTCTGTTCCTGGGTTGGCCACGTAGTCCGACTTTGCCCGCTGGGTATCCCAAGCGGTCAGCCCGGTGAAGACAACAACGCCGGCGATCGACAGTATCAACTGAAGCGCGCCAGATTGCAGAAACAGGTTGACGATTGTCGCCAACACCACGCCAATCAGGCCCATGAACAGAAAGCTGCTCCAGCGGCTGAGATCAGTGCCCGTTGTATATCCCCACAGGCTCATTGCCAGAAACGTCGAAGCCGCGATAAAGAATGTGGTGGCAATGCTGGCGCCGGTAAACACAAGGAACACGCTCGCCATTGATATGCCCATCAATGCGGAAAATGACCATAAGGCAGAACGCGCTGTTGCAACACTCATGCGATCAAAGCGGGCCGTAAAGTAGAAGACAAAAGCAAGCGGGGCGAACATCGCAACCCACTTCAATGGTGTGCCGAAAATCAACTGGCTCAGCGCCGGAGTCGCAGCGACTGCATAAGCAATCGACCCATTGATGATCAGGGCGAAGCCGATATTGCGGTAGATGCCCAACATGTGATGCCGCAGTCCAGCATCCAGTGCTGCGTCTACCGTCGCGTTTGTGCCCTGCATATTGGGCGCCTGCGTCAATCGCTTATCCATAATATGTGCCTCAGATGGTGATGGTATTTCATCGTCCATCTAGCACTGGTCGATTGAATTTTATAGGTAGATACAGTAGATTAATCATCTCTAGAACGATAGAAATAATCTATGATAGATTGGTCTTCAGGATGCCATGAGCTTCGACTGCGATCGCTTCGGCAATCAGTCGATAACTGTCTGCATAGGCCATGCCCGCGCGCCACACAGCGGCTATTGAGCGTGTGGCCGACCAATCAGCGACGTTGAGGCGCCGGATCATATCCTCACCGCCGGCTTCGGATCGTAAGTACAGCTCTGGCAATATGGCCAGACCCAGCCCGGAACCAACCATCTGGCGAAGGCTATCCAGGCTTGTTCCTTCATAGTCATGCAGCAACTCAGCGCCGATATCCTCGCAAATGTCCTCAACCTGGCGATGAAAATGATGGCGTGGGTCGAGACTGAGAATCTGGGTGCCTGCCAATTGCTGTTTGCGCAGTAATGCCTGGCCTGCGAGTGGATGGTCGGGCGGCGCCACAAGATGCAAATTTTCCCGAAAGAGCGGTTCGATGTATAAATCTGAGCCGCTAACGGGGAGCGGAACCAGAATCATGTCCAAAGCACCCCGCCGAAGCTCGCTGAGCTGATCAACGGGAATTCCGTCTCGTATATAGAGACGCATATCGGGAAAGCGCTTGTGCAATGAGGCCACGATATTGGGCATCAAATACGGCCCAATCGTCGGCGAAACGCCAAACCGGATTGTGCCCGACATGCCAGATGAGCTGCGTTTGGCCAACGCCTTCATATCATCAACCTGCAACAACACCTTTCGCGCACGGGCCGCCATTTCGCGTCCAACAGGGGTCAGTTGCACCGGTGTTTCCCCTCGCTCGATCAATGTCACGCCCAGTTGCGCCTCGAGAGCCCGCATTTGATGGCTAAGCGTGGGCTGGGAAACATTGAGAGATCCAGCAGCACGACCAAAATGCTTGAGATCATCCAGCGCGACCAGATATTGAAACTGTCTTATACTTGGCATAGCCGATCCTTATGATAGATTATGTCTATCGAATATGTATCCGGCTTTCAATTGGTTCAATTTTCCGTTCTGCCTTAGAAGAGAATTAAGGAGATTGGATATGAACCACCACCTTGAAGAGCTTAAACGACGCCATCGCCGCCTGAACCGGCTGATCGACACATGTAAGTCTGCTGGGCGCGAGCATGAAATGAAGCAGCTGAAGCGCATCCGGCTTATTTTTAAAGACACTATAACACACATGCTGCTGCGGTGGCAACCTCCCCCCTTTTACGGGTCTGGCGCGATTCCGGGCCACTAAAATCTTTTGTATGTTGGGCGGCGCCCGCCCATTCTGGTTTTCGCAGGAAACGGT